>CAMKSB010000038.1 GCA_946415335.1 uncultured Clostridia bacterium | reverse complement strand
GTGAGGTTCACATTAAATTGAGATAAATGACGGCATTGCCGTCAATTCATGGCGCTGCAGGCGCATGAAAGGATATATTATGGTAACAAGAGAAGACGTTGAAAACATCGCGCTGCTCTCCAAGCTGTTTGTTCCGGAGGAGGAGCTTGACAGCCTGACGCAGTCGATGCAGGACATCATCAACTTTGCCGACGAGATCAACAACGCGCCGGCAAGCGACGAGGGCTTTGACAACATCAACAACCTCTCCAACGTGTTCCGCGAGGACGTGGTAGTGCCCTCCTATCCGAGCGAGGAGATCCTCAAAAACGCACCCGAACAGGGCGAGGATCACTTCCTTGTCAGACACAGAGCATAGGAGGCGCATGATGGGTTCGATTGCAAAAATACATGACATGCTTGTCAGCAAGGAGTGCTCCTGCACCGAGCTGACCAAGTGCTATCTTTCCGAGATCGAAGCGAGCAACGGCGAACTGAACGCCTATGTCAACGTCACCGGCGACGAAGCGCTCAGAGCCGCAAAGCTGGTGGACGATAAAATCGCCGCGGGCGAGGAGATCGGCATGCTCGAAGGCGTGCCGATGACCTTAAAAGACAATATGTCCACCAAGGGTATTGAGACCACCTGCTGCTCCAAGATACTCACCGGCTATAAGCCGATCTTTGACGCGACCGTTTGGGAGATCCTCAAGGCGCAGAACGCCGTCATGCTGGGCAAGACCAACATGGACGAGTTCGCCATGGGTTCTTCCTGCGAAAACTCCTATTTCGGCGGCGCCGCCAATCCTTTTAATACCAATCACGTTGCCGGCGGTTCCTCCGGCGGCGTTTCTTCCGCTGTCGGCGCGAATATCGCGGCTTACGGCCTCGGCTCCGACACCGGCGGCTCCATCCGTCAGCCGGCGTCCTTCTGCGGCGTAGTCGGCTTGAAGCCCACCTACGGCGCGGTCTCCCGTTACGGTCTGATCGCTTACGCCAGTTCCCTTGACCAGATCGGCCCCATCACCAAGAGCGTTGAGGACGCGGCGATCGTGTTCGACGCGATCTCCAAGCCTGACAAACGCGATTCCACCTCCAAGGGAAGCGCCGGGGAGACCTACAGCAGCCTGAACAACGACATCAAAGGCATGAAGATCGGTATCGCGCGCGAATACCTTGACGGCGTCTGCGACGACGTCAGGGAAGCGGTGCTCGAAGCGGCGAAGGTCTACGAATCCCTCGGCGCGGAGATCGTTTACTTTGACCTTCCGATCCTGAAATTTGCCCTGCCGGTTTACTATATCATCGCCTGTGCAGAGGCTTCCTCCAACCTCGGACGCTACGACGGCATCCGTTACGGCTACAAGACCGAGCATTACACCGGTACGCACGACATGATCTGCCGTACCAGAAGCGAAGGCTTCGGCGAGGAGGTCAAGAGAAGGATCCTTCTCGGTACCTACGTGCTCTCCGCCGGTTACTATGACGCGTATTACAAAAAGGCGCAGAACCTGCGCGGAACGATCATTCAGGCGTTCAACAAGGCGTTTGAGGCGTGCGACGTGATCCTCGCGCCGACTGTGCCGATGACCGCTTTTGAAAAAGGTCACGCCACCTCCGACCCGATCGAAACCTACCTCACCGATATCTGCACCGTTCCGGTCAATATCGCCGGACTGCCCGGCGTATCCGTACCCTGCGGCTTCAACGCCAAGGGTATGCCGATCGGTATGCAGCTGATCGGCAAGAGCTTCGGCGAGGCGACGATCCTCAACGCCGCATATCAGTACCAGCAGGCGGCGCCTGAGAAATTTATGGATACAAAGTGGGGTGTGAAGCTGTGAATTATGAATTAGTCGCGGGTTTTGAAACCCATATCGAGTTGCAGACCAAGACCAAGATCTTCTGCGGCTGCACCACCCAATTCGGCGGCGAGCCGAACACCCATTGCTGTCCGGTATGTATCGGTCTGCCCGGCACCCTCCCGGTGCTCAACCGCGAGGTCGTCCGTTATGCCATCAAGGCAGGTCTTGCCGTTCACGGCGAGATCGCCGAGGTCGCCAAGATGGACAGAAAGAACTACTGCTATCCCGATCTGGCAAAAGCGTACCAGATCTCTCAGCTGTACGCGCCGCTGATCATCGGCGGCTATGTGGAGCTTTCCAACGGCAGAAAGATCCGTCTGCATCATATCCACATCGAGGAGGACGCCGGAAAGCTGATCCATCAGCACGGCGACACCTACGTTGACTATAACCGCGGCGGCGTTCCGCTGATCGAGATCGTCTCCGAGCCGGATATCCGCTCGATCGACGAAGCAAAGGAATACGTCGAGAAACTCCAGCAGGTGATGCGCTATATCGGCATTTCCGACTGCAAAATGCAGGAGGGTTCCATGCGCTGCGACGTGAATATCTCCGTCCGTCCTGCAGGAAGCGAGAAGCTCGGCACCCGTACCGAGATCAAGAACATGAACTCCATCACCAACATCGCCAAGGCGATGGAATACGAGTTTGAACGCCAGACCGATCTGATCGAAAGCGGCGGCGCTGTCGTGCAGGAGACCCTGCGCTATGACGACGCGACCGGCACGACCTCTTCCATGAGAAGTAAGGAGGACGCGCACGACTACCGCTATTTCCGCGACCCCGACCTCGTGACCATCAATGTGTCGCGCGAGGAGGTCGAGGCGCTTCGCGCAGAGCTCCCGGAGTTGCCGGCTGACAAGTGCAAACGCTATATCGCGGAGATCGGTCTGCCTGAAAAGGACGCGCAGCTGCTCACCAAGTACCGCGCTATCAGCGAGTACTTCGACAAAGCCTGCGAGGGCGTAAAGTCCCCAAAGACGGTGGCAAACTTCATCATCGGTCAGATTTTCCGCAGAACCGAGACCGAGAGCGACAAGGAAGTTTTTGCTGTCGGCACAACGCCCGAACAGCTTAATGAACTTGTAAAACTGCTCGACAGCGGAAAGATCCGCAACAACCTCGCCAAGTCCACGCTGGAGAAAATGCTCGACAGCGGCAAGGGCGTGCTGGAATTCATCAGCGAGAGCGATATGGGCGGAGTTGACGAAGGCGCGCTGCTCGAATTGTGCAAGGCGGCGATCGCAGCTAACCAAAAGGCGGTCGAGGACTTCAAGAACGGCAAGGAAAAGGCGATCAAAGCCCTTGTCGGCAACGTCATGAAAAACAGCCGCGGCAAAGCGGACGCAATGGCGGCGGAAGCCAAACTCAAAGAATTGATGTCATAAGCGAAAAGCCCCGGATTCCGGGGCTTTTTTTGACAAACTGAAACGGCGGTTCAAACGAACCGCCGTTAAAATATTTACAAATTTAAGCAAAACGCCCGACGCGGGCACAAAAGGCTGTGATTTGCGCTGCCCTGTCTGCCCGGCGAAAGTGCCCACCGGCACATCAATCGAAGAATTTCGCGTGGATCGCCTTGACAGCCTTGTCAGCGTCAACGGCGTCGATCAGGACGGAAACCTTGATCTCGCTGGTGCTGATCATCTGGATGTTGATCTGCGCGTCGTAGAGCGCCTCGAACATCTTGGTCGCTACGCCTGCATGGCTCTCCATGCCTGCGCCGACGATAGAGATCTTGGCTACGTTTTCGTCAAGCTGGATGCCGCTGGCGCCGTGGCTCTCCATGTAGTCTTTGAGCGCGTCAACAGCTTCCTGACCGCGGGACTTCGCAACGGTGAAGCTGATATCCTTCTTGCCGTCGTGACCGACAGACTGGAGAATGATGTCGATATTGATGTCCTTCTTGGATAGCTTGGAGAACATCTTGAACGCGATACCCGGAGTGTTGGGTACGCCGGTAACTGAAATTCTTGCGATATCGGTATCCTTGGCAACGCCGCTGATTAACATTTTTTCCATTTTTGATTTCTCCTTTACGATAGTGCCCTTGGCTCTTGTCAGAGAAGAAAGAACCTCAAGCTCGATATTGTATTTTTTCGCCATTTCTACAGAACGGTTGTTGAGCACCTGTGCGCCGAGAGTAGCAAGCTCCAGCATCTCGTCATAAGAGATCTCGTCGAGCTTCTTTGCATTCTCGACCTTGCGCGGGTCAGCGGTGTATACGCCTTCCACGTCGGTATAGATCTGACAGAGATCCGCGTGCATTGCTGCCGCGATCGCGACCGCGCTGGTGTCGGAGCCGCCTCTGCCGAGGGTGGTGATGTCGCCGTAGCGGGAAAGACCCTGGAAGCCGGCGACGACAACGATATTGCGTCTGTCAAGCGCTTCGCGGATCCTTGCGGGATCCACTCTCTTGATTCTGGCGCTGGTGTGGCTTGAGGAGGTCTCAAAGCCTGCCTGCCAGCCGAGAAGCGATACGGCATGATAGCCGAGCTTTTCGATCGCCATGGCGAGGAGAGCGATGGAAATCTGCTCACCGGCAGCCAGCAGCATATCCTGCTCGCGTCTGTTTGCCTTGGGGTTGATTTCCATCTGTTTGTCAACAAGAACGTCGGTGAAGTCGCCCTGAGCGGATACGACTACGACAACGTCGTTGCCCTGCGCGTAGGTGTCGGTGACGATTTTCGCCACGTTCATCACGCGTTCGGCGTTGGCTACAGAGGTGCCGCCGAATTTCTGAACGATTAAACTCATTTCTATATACTCCCTTTTTCTTTATTCGAGGCGCTGTCGCCTCAAAGCAATCAAATGATTACCCAATTACCAAATTACCTAAAATTACAGATCGCCGATACGGATGGTGGAGAGAACCTCCACGTTGTCGGCGGAGAGTTTGTTGATCTTCTCGATAAACACGCCGTAGGTCATCTCGCCGGTGGTGAAGGCAGCCCTGCTGTTGCCCGGCATGGAGATGTGCTGAATATCGCCGAAGAGCGCCTGTGCCTTGCTGACAGCGTCCTTGCCCTTTACGCGTACATACATCGCGAATACGGAATCGTTGACATTGATGATGTTGCTGCCGTCTCCGTCTGCCCAGTAGAGGAATCGTCTCTGCTTGAGGTGGGAGATGCAGTCTACCACGTCGGCAACCACTGCGCTGGCGGTAGGCAGCTTGCCGGCGCCTCTGCCGTAGAATACGACGTCGCCTGTGCAGTCGCCGCGTACCATAATGCCGTTGAACTCGTTGTCGATGTTGGCAAGCTGGCTCTTGAAGGGAACCAGCATCGGCGCGGTCACAATGTCGATCTTGCCGTTAGGCAGCTTTTTGACTCTGCCGATCAGCTTGATGACGTAGCCGAACTTCTCGGCATACTTCACGTCCTCAAGGGTGATCTTGGTGATACCCTCGGTATGTACCGACTGGGGATAGATATGTTTGCCAAAGGCGAGAGAGGCGAGAATACAAATCTTGCGGCAGGCGTCATGACCTTCGATGTCGGCAGCGGGATTTCTCTCGGCAAAGCCAAGATCCTGTGCAAGACGGAGCGCGTCCTCAAACTGCATACCGTCCTCTATCATTTTAGTCAGAATAAAGTTGGTCGTACCATTCAAAATGCCGGCGACCTCGTTGACGATGTTGGCAACAAGGCACTGGTTCATCGGGCGGATGATCGGAATACCGCCGCCGACGCTTGCTTCAAAGAGAAAGTTGACGTTTTCCTGACGGGCGAGCTCCAGCAGATCCGCGCCGTAAGCGGCAACAAGTTCCTTGTTGGAGGTGACGACGCTTTTGCCTGCCTTCAGGCAGCGTGAAACAAATTCGTACGCCGGGTGAAGTCCGCCCATGACCTCGACGACCACGCGGATCTCGAGGTCATGGATGATGTCCTCGAAATTCTTGGTAAAGCGGTCGGCGATAGGGCTGTCGGGAAATTCACGCAGGTCGAGAACCTTTTTGACGTAAATTTCTTCGCCAACGCTGGCGAAGAGTTTTTGTTTGTGGGTCAGCAAAATTTCAGCTACGCCGGAACCGACGACGCCGTGACCCATGATTGCTACTGATACCATGTGTTCATACCATCCTTTGCGTTAGTTGGGAGATCAATCTCCGAGATATGTTGACTGCGCTTTCGCGCAAGTATCAAACGATGTTGTCTGTACTACGGCTGCGCGTGATCGGCGCCGCCGCCGCCCTCCTGGGGCTGTTCGGGCTGTGAGGAGGAATCACCGCCGCCACCGCTTGACTGGGATGATTCTTCACCGCCGCCCGGCTCTGTCTGTTCGGGATCGGAGGAGTGATGTTCCTCTGATCCGGACTCGGAGCCTTCGGGAGTCGTCTCGGAAGCCTGTGATTCATAACCGGAGCTGCTGTCATCCCAGTTGTACTTTGAGGGATCCTCATAGTACGCCGAGCCGTAAGCCGGCATATTGTCCTCGGTGTAGTAACCGATGTATTTGCCGGAGATGCTGTCGGTGGAGATGATCAGACCGGTGACAGGGTTGTAGGTCGCCGGAAAGACGGTTTTTGGGAATACAAATTCTTTTTGCTCCTTGTCCTTGAGGTACTCGCCCATGACGTTGGCGAAGAATTTGGCGGAGCGTGTGGTGTCATTGATACGGTCGGGGCTGTCAAATCCTGTCCAAGTCGCCATGACAGCATAGGGAGACAGGCCGCAGAACCAGCAGTCGGTGTCGTTATCGGTGGTACCGGTCTTGCCGACGATATCCCAGCCGGCGATGCGCGCGTACATAGCGCGGGTGTTCTGGCTGTTTTCTACATTGTAATGGAGGAGACGGTTCATGATCGCCGCGGTTTCGGGAGAATACGCCTGCTTGGGAATGGAGTCGCGGTTATCAAGAATGATGTTGTCCTCGGAGTCGGTGATATAGTAATAGGTGTAGGGCTTGTAGAACAGACCGCCGTTGCCCATGTAGGTGAAGGCGGAAGCCATCTCACGGACGGTGACGCCGCCGTTGAGACCGCCCAGTGACAGGGCGCCGATATTCTGACCGTCCTCGTCGGTGAGATGACGGAAGTTCATTTTGATCTTTGCTTGCTCGTATGCAACCTGCGGACCGCCGATCATCTCCATGACCTGTACGGCAGTGGCGTTGGAGGAACGCTCGATCGCGTCGGGAAGCAGGATCTCGCCGAGGTAGGAGCCGTAGGCGTTGTTAGGACCGGAACGGAAGGTACCGGATTCCGCGTCGTAGATATACTTTTCGATCGGTTCGTCCTTGACGATAGAGGAGAAGTAGAGCTGCTTGTTTTCGATCGCGATCGGATAGGCGAACAGCGGCTTGATGGAAGAACCGGGCTGCAGGGAGGAATGCGCCGCTCTGTCCCACGCAAGATCGGTGGTCTTGCGGTTGGAGCTGCCGACGGTGGCAATGACTCTGCCGTCAAAATCCATCAGAACGGAGCCGAGCTCGATGCTGGGATCGGCGCTCTTGTCCATGTCCATCGCTGCCTGCTCGATGTAGTTCTGCATTTCCTCGTCCATCGCGCAGTAGATCTTCAGACCTTCGGTATATATCTTTTCACTCGCCGCGCCGGTACTGATGTTGTAGTACTGGGCGAGGTCTTCCTGCAAATCATAGAACAGCTGGTCGTAGTACCAGTTCTGCACGTCGCTCTCGTCGTCCTCTTCCTCGGTGGCGTTTTTGAAGCCGACAAAGGTCATGTTGGCGCTCTCGGTCATCGCCTGCTGATATTCCTGGTCGGTGATAACGCCCTGGTCGTGCATTTCGCTGAGGATCAGCTCACGGCGTTCCTTGTTGTTTTCGGGGTAGATCAGCGGATTCCAGCGGGAAGGGTTCTGGGTGATGCCGGCGATCGCCGCGCATTCCGCCAGCGTACAGTCCTTGATGCTCTTGCCGAAGTAGAGCTGTGCCGCCGCCTCGACTCCCTGGCAGTTATTGCCGAAGTTGACGACGTTGAGATATGCCTCCAGGATCTGATCCTTGGTGTATTCCTGCTCCAACTTGAACGCCTTGCAGATCTCGCGCAGCTTACGGTTGATCGACACCTCGTTGTCGTCGGTGATGTTCTTGATGAGCTGCTGAGTGATGGTGGAACCGCCGTAGGAGTCCTTGCCCGTGGCGAGCATGACGACCGCCGACAGGGTACGCGTCCAGTCCACGCCGTTGTGCTCATAGAATCGCTTGTCCTCGATGGAGACCTGCGCCTGCTTCATGTACTTGGGAATGTTCTGGTTGTCGATCCATATACGGTTTTCCGTCGCGTAGAGCTTGCGCGTTTCGGTGAACTCGCCGGTTTTCTTGTCCTTGATGAAGATCCGGCTGGTTTGGTTCATGGATTTCGCCTTGAGGTCGATACCTGTCGGCTCCGACGCAAGCGCGATGATGTAGATAGACAGGGAAACACCCGTCACCACGCCGGCGACGAGCAATACGGAAAAGACCGTCAGCAAAAACTTGCCGAGCCCCTTAAAAAACTTTTTTGCGCCGCTTTCGCTTCTTTTGAAGGTCATTTCAGGCTGCTCCGGACCTTTTCCGGTGTAGCTGCTGATGTCAGTTTCACGTTTGTTGCGCATAGTAACTCCTTTGAACAATATTGAAAAATAAATCATATTTATTCAGTTTGAACATTCGTACTGCTTATTATACCACTTTCGCGGCAAAAAATAAATAACTAATTGAAAATTTCTAATAGAAAAAAATCCTGCTCCCTGTCTCAATTTTATGGAAAAGAGTGAATATCAGATGAAGATCCGGAGAAAATAAACGGTAAGAAGGGTGATATTTATGCGAAAAATCATTTTGATCGTGACGACCGGCGTTATTCTCTGGACTTGTCTGCTGATAGGAGAGCTTGCGAAACAGCGTGCGATCATCAACGCGCACTTACCGCAGGCACAGACGCAGACGACGGAGGAAACGCACGCGTTTGTCCTCGGCAGCGAGCGAGGCAGGCTGGTGGTGTACCGCAAGGGAGAGAGCGATCCGTTTCTCACCACCGATACCTTTACCTATTCGCTGCCCAAGACCGACCGCCGCAGGCTGGAACAGGAGGGCATCGAGATCGAGGGCGAGGACAAGCTGCGCAGGGTGCTCGAGGACTACGGAAGCTGAAAAGGGGAACAACTCAGCTTGCAAAACTATCCACGCTGCCGGGCGATTCATTTGACCGCAAAAAGAGACTCCGGAGGAATTATTTTTCCTCCGGAGAAATAACCGTTAAAAAACTGTAAAATTCCATGAAAATTTTGAAAAAACCTCTTGACAACGACCCTTTGGGAGCGTAGAATAGTAAAATGTACCATAATGGGGCTATGTGCCAAAAGGTTGTAAAAATCCCGAAAAAAATTCTTTTGACAAGGGGATATTATCACAAAAAATCCTATCTGTCAAGTGAATTTTCGTGACATTTTTGTCCGGTGTTATTTTGCGGTTTTAGCGCGCCCTGTTTGCGACTGATAAAAACGAAGGAGTGGATACGCTTATGGTAAATGTCAAACCCGTCAAGCTGGGCCGTACCGAGCGCATGAGCTTCGGCAAAATTGATGAAGTCATCGATATGCCGAATCTCATTGAGGTTCAGAAGGCTTCCTACCGCTGGTTCCTCGAAGAAGGTCTCAAGGAAGTATTCCGGGATGTCTCGGGCATTACCGATTATCAGGACAACCTTGTCCTCGATTTTATCGACTATCATCTCGACGTCGATCACCCCAACTACAGTGTCATTGAATGCAAGGTGCGCGACGCCACATACTCGGCGGCGCTCAGAGTAAAGGCGCGCCTGTTCAACAAGGCGACCGGTGAGATCAAAGAAAGCGACGTCTACATGGGTGACTTCCCGCTGATGACTCCCAGCGGCACCTTTGTCATCAACGGCGCTGAGCGCGTTATCGTCTCTCAGCTCGTCCGTTCGCCGGGCGTGTACTACAAGATGGATCACGACAAGACCGGCAAAAAGCTCTATTCCACCACCGTTATCCCGAACCGCGGCGCGTGGCTGGAGTATGAAACCGATATCAACGACGTATTCTATGTGCGTATCGACAAGAACAGAAAACTCCCTGTCACCTCCTTTATTCGCGCGCTCGGCATGGGTTCTGACGCGGAGATCCTCGACTTCTTCGGCGACGACGAACGCATCAAGGCGACGATCGAAAAGGATCAGGCGACAGATATCGAGTCCGGTCTGATCGAGGTCTACAAGAAGCTGCGTCCATCGGAGCCTCCGACGGTCGACAGCGCCCAGACGCATATCCATAATCTTTTCTTCGACGAGAACCGCTACGACATGTCGCGCGTCGGCAGATATAAATACAACAAGAAACTCGGCATCGCCAACCGTCTGGAGGGCAACGCCCTCGCAGAGCCGATCGCCAATCCGCGCACCGGCGAGGTCATGGCGCTGCGCGACGAGAAGATCACCAAGGAAAAGGCGCTTGAGATCGAGAACGCCGGCGTTACCGTCGCCTACGTCAAAAACGCGGAGGGCGAGGTCGTCAAGGTGATCTCCAACGGCATGGTCGACATCTCCTGCTACGTCGATTTCGACGCGGAGAAGGAGTGCGGCATCCGCGAGAACGTCCGCTTCGATATCCTCTGCGAGCTGATGGACAGCGCCGAGGACGAGGCTGACCTCAAGGCAAAGCTGCGCGAGCACGCGATGGAGCTGGTTCCCAACAACATCACTGTTGAGGATATTTTCGCCACCATCAACTACCTCAACTGCGTAGCGCACGGTATCGGCAACACCGACGATATCGATAACCTGGGCAACAGACGTATCCGCTGCGTCGGCGAGCTGCTGCAGAACCAGTTCCGCATCGGCTTCTCCCGTCTGGAGCGTGTTGTCCGCGAGAGAATGACCACCCAGTCTCAGGATATGGACACCCTCTCTCCCAACTCTTTGATCAACATTCGTCCCGTGACCGCGGCGATCAAGGAATTCTTCGGTTCCTCACCGCTGTCACAGTTCATGGATCAGACCAACCCCCTTGCGGAATTGACGCACAAGCGCCGTCTGTCCGCACTCGGCCCCGGCGGTCTTTCCCGAGACAGAGCCGGATTCGAGGTTCGCGACGTTCACTACACCCACTACGGCAGAATGTGTCCTATCGAGACGCCTGAAGGTCCGAACATCGGTCTGATCTCCTATCTCGCTTCCTTTGCGAAAATCAATAAATACGGCTTCGTCGAGGCTCCCTTCCGCAAAATCGACAAGGAAACCGGCATCGTCACCGACGAGGTTATCTACATGACCGCCGACGTAGAGGATAATTACTACGTCGCGCAGGCGAACGAGCCGCTCGACGAGAACGGCAGATTCGTCCACTCCAAGGTCGTCGGCAGATACCGCGACGAGTTCGTCGAGTTGCCGGCAAACCGCTTCGACTACATGGACGTTTCGCCTAAGATGGTCGTCTCCGTGGCGACCGCCATGATCCCCTTCCTTGAAAACGACGACGCGAACCGTGCGCTGATGGGCGCGAACATGCAGCGTCAGGCAGTGCCGCTGCTCCGCAGTGAAGCGCCGATCGTCGGTACCGGTATGGAATACAAGGCAGGCACCGACTCCGGCGTATGTATCCTCGCTGAAGGCGACGGTATCGTCATGAGCGTCGACGCGCGCAATATCCGCGTGCAGTACGACGACGGCAACGTCAAGGACTATGAAGTCATCAAGTTCCTGCGCTCCAACCAGGGCACCTGTTTCAACCAGAGACCCATCGTCTCCCGCGGCGACCGCGTGAAGGCAGGCGACGTGCTCGCCGACGGCCCCGCGACCGACAACGGCGAGATCGCGCTGGGCAAGAACGCCCTCATCGGCTTCATGACCTGGGAAGGCTACAACTACGAGGACGCCGTACTCCTCAACGAAAAAATCGTACGTGACGACGTTTACACCTCGATTCACATCGAGGAATATGATACAGAAGCCAGAGAGACCAAGCTCGGCCCCGAGGAGATCACCCGCGACATCCCGAATGTCAGCGAGGACGCCCTCAAATACCTCGACGAAGAAGGTATCATCCAGATCGGTTCCGAGGTCAAGGCGGGCGATATTCTGGTCGGTAAGGTCACCCCGAAGGGCGAGACCGAGCTGACCGCCGAGGAGCGCCTGCTGCGTGCCATCTTCGGCGAAAAGGCGAGAGAGGTCAGAGACACCTCCTTGCGCGTGCCTCACGGCGAGCAGGGCACCGTCGTTGACGTGAAGATCTTCACCAGAGCAGACAGCCGCAACGAGCTGCAGCCCGGTGTCAACAAGGTCGTCCGCGTCTACCTTGCTCTCAAACGTAAAATCAGCGTCGGCGACAAGATGGCAGGCCGCCACGGTAACA
>CAMKSB010000037.1 GCA_946415335.1 uncultured Clostridia bacterium | reverse complement strand
ACTCAGCTGAACTAATGAATTATTTATGTTGATAAACATATTATACGAGGAGGAACTCTTATGAAGCTATGGAAAAAAACGTCTGTCCGCGTTGTTTCCGTCGTGCTCTCAACGCTGATGTGCGTGACAACGGTTCCGTTCACCGCCTTCGGCGCAACACTTGACGACGATCCGGCAGGCGAAAACGGCCCCGCCGCGCAGAGCGCCTACGTGGCAATTTCCGACGGCGTCAGCTGGAAGTACCCGTACCGCGTCAGCACCGGCGCGGCGAGCGTGCTGGATGGAGCGGCGGTGTATGACAAGGACACCAACACGCTCACGCTGACAAATCTCAATGCGAACGCCATCGAAACGAACAAGATGGGCGAGGACTTCAAGATCCGGCTCGTCGGCAGGAACGTCGCGACGACAGGCGTCAATATCTGGGGCGATGCCTGGGGCGCTTCGGCGAATATCACCGGTGACGGAACGCTGACCGCCTTTGGCGTTACCGTCATGGCGGAAGGTGTTCCGGCTGTATTCGAGGTCGGCGCAGACGCGAGAGTAACGGCGGAGGGCGGCGGCATCCACGTCTATGATTCTTCTACGGAGAATCCGCTGCGCTTTTCCGGCAAGGAAAGATACGGGGGAAAGGCAGGAAAGATCCGCAGCACCACCCCGGGCATCCATCCCTCGTGGGATAAGGACAGTGTTTCCTTCGGCGAGACGCTCTACTACAATCCCACCAGACCGTATCAGCAGCATTCACAGTACGAGACGACCGAGTATTTCGCCGTTCAGCGGAATCAGGGTACCGCCACGCGCAACAAGGACAAGAAAACGATGAAATACGTTTCGTTCACCCTGCGCGAGGTACGGAAAGAGGACGGCATGTACGTTTGGTACTCCACCATCACCCAGATTTACGTCTGGGAGGATACCGACCTCTATCAGCGCTATAAAAACAACCTCGACGACCTCGTGCTGGAGGCTTACGAGCCGACCTATCAGCGCGTTGTCGAGGAAAGCTACAGCGACAGCGAATGGGCGGTCGTCAACAACCTCGGCGAGGCGCTTGAATATGTGGATATCGTTCCGAAGAACGCCAATGTGATGATGGTTCCGATGATGGAAGCGGCGGATATGGCGGAAGGCATGGTGGACAAGTTCTACACCGCGCAGCTACACGCCGATCCTGCCAACGGCGGCGCGATCACGGATTATGCCATCACCGGCAGCGCGTCGGAATGGCTGAACATTTCCAGCCAGGGCAAGCTCAGCGGCAAGCCCAAGGCGCCGGGCGTGTATTCTCTGTTCGTCACCGCTGTCGAAACCGCCGGCGGCAAGACCATCGAGAGCCTGCCGCAGCGCTACCGCATCATCGTGAAGCAACCCGCCAACTTCCTTTCCTTCTCGGCGACGGTCAGCGACAGCGCGGCGCATACCCTGACCATTGTCAAAAAGGACAACTCCTTCACCAAGACGATGGACATCGGCAACGACATCATCGGCGAGGGCAAGATGTACAGCCTCGACGGTCTGACGCCGGGCGATTACACCGTCACCTTCACCGGAACGCTCAACGGCGCGACTGTCAGCTACAGCAGTCCGACTGCGGACTTCACCATCGCCGATGGCGAAAACAACACTGTCAGCTTCAATCCCGGCACGGCGACCGTCACGCCCGACGCCGATAGTATCGTACTCAGGGTAAACAACTTCAACGTGCTGAAGGACAGCAGTGCATACCTGATTTTCCACCTCGCGAACGGCGGCAGCTTCAACCGCGAGGTAAAAGAGGAATTAAACATATATCCCGGTGTTCTTGAGGGAGTCAACGTGCAGAGTTATGAGCTCTGCGTAATGGATAACGCCTTCCGGATGATACGGGCAATGAGCGGCGAGATGACGGTCAACGGCAATCAGCTGACCGCGAACGCTTCCCTTGAAAATATCACCGAATACACCGTTACCGGTGTTCCGGCAGAGATACAGAGCTTGTACATTTATGTGGATGATTCATACGCATTCCGCTATGAGCAGCCGCAAAACGCATGGGAAACGCCTACCTTCCGGCTCGGCACCCTCGGCGTCGACGCCGCACTGCGCGCTGAAGTCAACAGTTACGGCATCAAGGAGGAAGCATACGTGCTCTATAATCTCAGTGCTCCGCTCGGCGTCACCGTCTCCGGAAAAGAGATACATGTAGATGTCCTCAAGCTGAACAGAGAAGGCGTGATCAGCGGCAAGGTGACGGCTCCCGACGGCAGCGCGGTCGCGGCGGCGTCCGTCTCCTGCTCACAGACCGTCAACCACAAATCAAAATCCCTTTCCACCGTCACCGACAAAAACGGCGTCTACCGCTTTGAAGGCTTGATAGCAGGAACGGAAGCGAAGGTCATCGTGTCAACAGAGGATCATCTTGACGAGAGCAAAACCGTGCCAAGCGTTGCCGGCGACTCAGTGGCGGACATTTCGCTGAAAACCTGCGGCTATCTCACGCTGAACGTGGACTATCCGCTTTCAAACGCGGTCATAAGATGGGACGGCAACACGCGGTACAATCAAAACGGAACCAGCTTCCGTCTGCCGGTTCCGGCTGACACGACGAAGAACGTCGCTGTTTCCGTCAACTCCGCCACGACCATGTCAATAAGCGGCACGGCGTCTGTCAAGAAGGGCTATGGCTCGCTGACGCTCAACCCTATCAGGAGAGGCTTTATTGAAACAAGCGGCGTCAATGAAAAAGGCGAACCCGTGGCGGAATACAGCGCAACCTCGCACATCCTGTACATCGCCCGCAAAAACTCAAATTCGTGGGAAAAAGAGTTTCCCGGCGGCAAAGTCATTGTTGATCCGGGCACTTACATCGTGGAGATCCGCGATACGGTAAAAAGTGATTCCGTTTACGCCAAACAGGAGCTGGAGGTCAAATCAGGCGAGACCGCCTATCTGACCGCGTCCGTTCCGGAGCAGGCGGAAAAGATCATTTCCGGCAGCGTATCCGCTCCCTCCTCGGCGCCGACCGGAGAGACTTATAAGGTAGAATGTATCATCAACAGCCATGAGGAGCTTGACAGCCTCTACTTCGCGGTTCCTCATAAGAACGACTATGACTGGGACAGCGGCGTCAAAGGCGTTGTCATCAACGGCAAGACCGCCGGAATTGATCACAATTACATTAACGTGCATAAAAATCCGCAGATCGACTGGTCTTTCCCGCTGAGAGCGACCTTTTATGTGGAGCAGCGCGCAACGTCAGAAACAGGTTCGCAGATGTTCGTGCTGAAGGCAATGAATAAGTATGCCGAATACTTGCTGGTTGACACCGCCTATACCGCTTATGCGCCCAATATCTCCCTGAGGATCCCCGACGCGGTGGGCAGCATCAAGACCACCACAGAAACCGGACAAGCCGCGTACACCCCCGAAAGTCTGCATTTCAGCGGCAATACCGAGCCCAACGCCGAGGTCACTTTGTACGACAACGACACGATGGTCGCCAAGGCGCAAACGAACAGCAACGGCAAATACGAGGGCAACCTGACGCTTGCCTCCTCCGACGCCATACACCGGATCCGTGCCGAGGTCACGAGCGGCGGCAAAACCATGTCTGCACAGGATTACTGCACCTATCGTCCCGGCGGCGCGGTGCTGCGCAATTTATGGATGATCAGAACCTCCGCGTATGGCGATTATGCGCTGTACAGCGATCCGCTCACTCCCGGCAGCAAGTTCGGCTATACGACCGGGATCGGCGGCTACAACTGCCGGTTCAAAGCGGCGATCGACAACCCCGACCAGCTGGACGACGTGACGTATACGGTCGACGGCAAGGACGTGACAGGCAAGGTGTTCTTCAAAATCACCACCGTCGACGGCGATCGCATCGTCAAGGCGGAACCGAACAGCAACCTGACACAGTGGTACACCCAGAATCTGACCTTTGAAAATGTTTACCCCACCGGCGTCAAGGTGCTGTACCGCTCCAAGTCGGCTGACCACAGCTACACGGACAAGTTCACCGACAAGGACGGCAGCGAAAAAAGCCTGGACGTTGACCTCGGCGTGAAGCGTACCGGCGATGGCAAGGAAGGAATTGACATCGACGAATGGATGAAGCTGACGCTCGACGGCTATAACGGCGAGGATCCCGACGTTGTCGGTGCACAGACAAACGGGGAAAAGGTCAGCGCCGACGACCTCTACAACGCGATGGTGACAAAACTCAACGAGGGCAGCGGCGAAGGCAGATACAGGACGCTGACCGCTGAACAGGCGGCGGCGAAGGTTCCCGACAACAAAGCGGAGATCCGCACCTACACGGACGAGCCGAAGTGGACGGTCAACGACCAGAACCTCCATCTCAGAATGGTAGAGTTGCAGCAAAAGGGCTATGAAACCTATACTTATGTCGATGAAGCGACAGGACACAAGCTCTATTTGTTCAGCGGTACCTTCTATTATGCCAAGGACGCTACCCCGGTGCCGTCGCAGCAGATCACCAAGGTCTACAGCGGCATCGTCAAGACCGAGGACGATCCGCGCCTGTTCAAGGACGGCGTGATGATCGGATCCACCCTCGAGGTAACATACCTCTGCGACGTGACTGCCGGCAAGTGGTACCGCACCCAGACGGCGACCATGCCGGGAGGCGTTCGTTCGGCGATCCACACCTCCTCCTATCAGATCCCGTGCAGGACAGACGCGCCGTTCTCCTATAAGGATACCAATGTATTCCCGGTTTCCGCTCCCGAAAGCGAGGCGGTCGGCGCGATGGTCGGCGACGGCAAGCCCTCCAAGCAGGGACTGTCCTTTGAGATCGACTTCTCAAGGGTCAGCGCCAAGACCTACGTTGGCGGCGCCATCTCGATCGGCGGTTTTGCATACGGCAAAATGGCTTCCGCAACCTATTTTGAAGGCGTAAAGGTCGTCAATAAACAGACCAATCAGGTGATGGATCTGGTCGATATCGGCTTGGATAAGGCGATCAACAAGGGCAAGAACATTTTCTATGCCGGTGTTACCAAGGAATCCATGGTTTCCGGATGCGTCGTATATAAGCTGTCCAAAATGAATGACGAGTACGTGCAGGGCAGCACTACCGTAGATGACGTATATGATGCGATTTACAATCAGATCCGTGACAATATCCGCTACTACGGCAAGGTGAAAACCGCCGCGAACTATACTGCCGAGCATGACAACGCAGGCGTCATCGGCGATTTCAGCCTTGACAAATACAAGGCGGATCGTATGCTCCAGAAGAGCAAGGAAATGGCGGACGCGGTCGTTGAGCTGCAGCGGGAAATCGAAAACGCGCAGCATCAGGACGAATTCACCAGCCGCGTGACGGAACAGATCGGCCAACTTTCTATCGCCGCCAGCTGTGCGCCGGGCGTAGGCACCGAAGCGGCGCTGATACTCGACGCGATGTGCTTCATCATGTCCGCGGCGAACGACACCCGCAACTCGAAAGTCCACGACGCCGCCGAGAAATTCATGGAAAAGTACCGCAACTATATCGCCGACGACGAGCAGGTTAAGGACGAGATCGAAGAGTCCGAGGAACGCATCGAGAAGTACAAGAAATGGGGCTTCGACGTCAAGAGCAGAAGCGATATCATCAATGAGGATATGAAGAAAAAGAAAAAGAAATTGCCCTCCGGCGGCGGTGGCGGCGGAACCGGCGGCGGTGACGAACCCGGCGGCGAAAATCCCGGAGCGGATAATGCCGGCGGCAACAACACCGGAGCAGGCGATGTGGACGTAGAGATGACACCGGCGCATGATCCGTCCGGACGCGTATACGAGGCGGTCGGCAGCAACACCATCGAAGGTGCGACCGTAACGCTGTACAATTACGCCGGCGCCGATAAACCTATGAACCGGTGGGACGACAGCGACAATCTCAAACAGTCGAATCCGCTGACGACCGACGCGGACGGCTTCTACCGCTGGGATGTTCCCGAGGGCGAGTGGTATGTGACCGCCGAGAAGGACGGCTACGAGCAGGGAAGCAGCCAAAATGACCTCGCCGCGACAGTCAGTCATAACGGCGTGAATTATCTGCCGGTACTGCCGCCGCAGCTCGACGTCAATATCCCGCTTGTCAGCTATACCGCGCCGACGGTGGAAGCGATCTCCGCCAAGAGCGACGGCGTGTACGTCACGTTCAGCAAGTACATGGACGAGAGCACCATCGTTCCCGGCAACTTCGAACTGCTTGACGAGAACGGCAAGCCGATCTCCTTCAAGCTCGAAAAGCTCGACAGCGAGCAGGCGCCTTCCAATATCCAATACGGCGGCGCAGCGCCGTTCTACACCAAGACCGTCCGGCTGAGCGCGGAACTGGCGCTTGACAAGGAATTCTTTGTCAAGGTCAGCGAGAAGCTCACCAGCTACGCCGGAACGCCCATGCTCAGCGCATACAGCGACGCGGTCTACGCGGACGAAAAGCGCACCCTTACCGCTCCGGTATTTTCCGTTGAGCCGGGCGAGGTAGAGCGCAACAGCACCGTCACCATCACGGCTCCCGAGGGCGCGAAGGTGATCTATACCACCGACGGCAGCGAGCCTTCTCCTGAGAACGGCAAGCTCGCCAAGAGCGGTACCGCCGTGGTCATCACCTCCGATATGACGATCAAGGCGATCGCAGTCAAGCTGGACGCTGTTGCCAGCGCCGTGACTTCTGCGGAATATACGGTGAAAGTCCACGTCGACACCTCCGTTGAACCGTCGTATACGCTCGGCGACGTGAACAACGACGGCAAGATCGACATCACCGACGCGACGCTGATCCAGCGGTACGCGGCAGAGATCGAGGAACTGGACGACACCCAGCTGCTGGCAGCTGACGCGAACGGCGACGGCAAGGTGAATATCGCCGACGCGACGACCATACAGAACTATATCGCAGAGATCATTGACCGGTTAGGTCAGTCATAAACTCACCATAAAAACGAAAAAGCACGCTTCGGCGTGCTTTTTTGGTGTTTCTTTTTGACGGTCAGCCCTGCAGCATCAGGTAGCCGAGGATCAGGCTGGGGATCAGGATGATGATGGTGTTGCCTATAGTTTATTGTATCACAGATTCGGCAGTCTCACAAGATTTTGACGGCGAAAATGGAAAGAATATATGGAAAAATGTAATTATTTCTTGAAAAATCAATAAATATTTTATATAATATGAATACACAATCGCTGTAATCCCTTACAGCTTTTGCGATAATCAAACAGATAGGAGACTAAAAATGAACTTTCCACATGCAGCAAAAGGTATTTCCAAAATTTTCACCGCAGAGATTTTGCAGTTGATCTCGCTGGTGACCGGCGTGGTCGCGCTGGTGATGGGCATCGTTTCCGCAGGCACCCTGCAGAACGCCGCCACTGCAGCCGCCGGCGTTAGCGGTATCATCTTTATTATCTTCGCGGCAGCCACCGGCGTACTTTCCATCATTTATCTGATTTTTATGATCATCGGCACCATTCAGTGCGCCAAGGATGAAGCGTCGTTCAAAATGATCATCTACCTCACGATCGTCAACGTCGTCATTGCCCTGGTCGCGGCGATCTTCCCCGGCAATTACTTCCTTGCTTCTCTGGCGGCGACCACCAGCGACGTCGTTTCCTTTGTTTGCTCTCTGCTCGTTATTCTGGGCGTAGGCAGCATGGCGGCGCAGCTCGGCAACGAGGAACTCATGGAAAGATGCAGCCGCATTTTCAAGATCATCCTCGCTATCGGCGTTATGTCCCTGCTCGCGAGATTCTTCATGCTCTTCTGGGGCAGCGTGTTCGCACAGGCGCTGGTATTCTCCCTGGCGGTTCTTTCCATCTTCCTCGGCTTTTTCCAGTATTTTCTCTACATCTCCATGCTGGCAAAAGCCAAGAAAATGCTCAACGAGTGATCTTTGGCTTTTGAGAACGATAAAACCGATAAAGGAGGCATTTTATGAGATTTTTTAAGAAAGCGCTCAGTCTGGTGCTGGCTGCTTCCATGCTGACAGGCATTGCAGGCGTCACCGCGCTGGCACAGGAAAAAGAAAACGCGGATGTATTCTACAACGGCACCTTCTATTACCGTCCCGGCACGGGCGAATATCTGCCGGGCACCGACAGCGTGGACTATTTTGTTTACTCGGACGACTTTTTCAAGTATTCCGGCAAGGAGTATAACGCCCATTTGGCTACGCTGAGCATGTCTCTGGCGGAGGCTTCCGTCAGCAGTACGCGCGAGCCGTTTACCCCCGAGGGCTACGCCAACAAGAGCCGCAATGCGGTCGCATTCCTGGAGGACAACGGCTTCTCCGATATCGAAGTCAACAACGATTACCGCATCAAGCCGACCAAGGACTCCATGGGCGTCGGCTGTGCGCACAAGACCATCCGCGAGGACGACAAGGATTACACCCTGCTCGTCATCATGCCGCGTAACGCCGGTTACGAAGCGGAATGGGGCAATAACTTTGTCCTCGGCGCCGAAGGAGACGCCGCCGGCTTTGACGCTTCCGCCGATAAGTGCCTCGCCTTTACCAAGGACTATGTGGCAAGCCACGGCATCTCCGGCGACATCAAGGTATGGACGATGGGCTACAGCCGCGGCGCTGCGGCTGCCAACCTGATGGCGAAAAAGCTGATCGACGCGCCCAACGAGTGGTTAGGCGACGCCGTCACACTCGACAGCGACGATCTCTACACTTACACCTTCGGCACACCGATGGCGGCTGATTCAAACAACAATCCGCGTGACGCGAAATACGCCGGCATCTTCAATTCCTATGAGAACACCGAGATCGCTTCCGCCATGGCGCCTTCCGCGATGGGCTTTGAGCGCTACGGCACGGATTTCATGATCTTCAATCCCGATAAATTCGACGCCATGCTGGAGAACCTCGATATTACCAACCACGAGATCCACGACAGCTATGTGAGCTCGGTCAGTTCCCGCCTTTTCGAGCCCAAAAAGATCGACTTTTCTGACGGCTCGGTCAGCATGGTCGACGATCCCGATTCCTACATTCCCGACGATCCGGTCGAGTACCTCAACGGAACGGGCGCTTACCTGAAACAGTTCGTCGGCGGCAGAGAGAACTTTGCCAAGACCTATGAGCAGCCCTTCTCCGACCTGTTCGCTTACTATGAATCCCTGACCGGCGACGACGCCTCCGCGTTTACTTCCGCTTTGACCGGACACAAGGATACCCTTTATCTGGTAGCGGCGCTCTACGCTTACTTCATGAAGAGCCAAAACAACGACAATGTTTACATGTCCAAGGAGATCGCCAACGCCAAGGCAAAGGAATTGGCAGCCCTGACCGTCGGCGCTGACGAGGACAGCAGCGGCATGGACGCTTCCGTGATCGCCAAGGTAGGCGCGAGACTGGCGATCTTCCTCCTGCAGAATCCTGAGACCATCAGGAAGGAAGCGGCGCAGTACTTCCGCAACGTCATGACCGACGCGATGACGGCAAGCGGCGCTACCCAGCAGCAGATCAATTCCGTTACCTCCAACAAAGCCTCCGAGGCGCTGGTTCACCTGATCTCTTACCTGCTTCTCGGCAATATCTGGCAGAGCGGAGAGCTTCATCCGCTGCAGATCAACAACCAGCAGATGAAGGCGGCCGCCACCCTGATCGGCAATGCCGCCAACCTCTTTGTCGACCACGCCAACGAGATCATCATGTCGTGGCTGAGACTCGAGGACAGCTATTTCGCGGACTACGCGCCGCTGACCGAAGCGCAGCTGAAGGGCTACCGCAGAGTCTATATCGACGCCGGTGAAGCGACCTTCAACGGCTCCGTACTGGACGAGAACGGCGATATCGTCAGCGTGATCGAGAACGGCGTGCTGACCTCCTCCGCTGACGCTTGGATCGGCTACACCACCTGCGACGAAGGCGGCTTCTTCCGCATTCCGTATGACAAGGACTACAAGATCAAGCTGAACACCTCTGCCGATACAGCGGTCGGCGTCAGGATCGGTCACTATGACGTTTACGAAGCCACCACAGCGATGCAGATGGAAGGAAAGGTCAACGCGTCCTCATCCGATACCGTTACCGTATCTCTGCCGGCTCCCACAGGGGAGAGCACCGCTTATTCCGTCACCGTCGACAGAAGCTATATCCTCGGCGACGCGGATATGGACGGCAAGGTGACGATCTCCGACGTTACCGTGATCCAGATGTTCACCGCCGAGATCCCGGAGGAAGCATTCAGTGAAGCGGCTGCCGACGTCAACGGCGACGGCACCGTCAACGTCATCGACGCGACGCTGATCCAGGAATTCCTCGCGGAGCTTCCCGTACCGTATCCAATAGGAAAATAAACGAAGGTTGCCCTGAAAAAGGGCAACCTTTTTTTATGAATTTTTCAAAAAAATTAGTGAAAATGACAAGAATATAACCTCATTATTCTATATTGGAATTATTTTCGGCGCGTTATATGGTATAATTCGATAATCGGAAATTGTTTTGAAAAAACAGTTGCAATTATCGCCTTTAGGCATTATAATTAAGGCAAACAGACATAACGTCGGCATTATTCATTATCTTACTGATAATGCGCTATCATAAAACCAAAATCACCAGGAGGTACAAAGACATGTTCAAGAAAATCATTTCCGGTTTTCTGGCGCTCGCAATGGTCGGCAGTATCGCTACTGTCGCTGTTGCTGCTGAGGAAGTACCGGAGAAAACCTACAACTATGTCGCTCTCGGCGACAGCATCGCTGCCGGTTATGGTTTGACTGATCCCGGTACGGCGGTCGATCCTGCACTGATCCTGAGCGAGCAGCTGATCGCGAACCCGGTTCAGACCGCTTACGCACAGGTGTTCGGCAATCGTCTGGCTGAGATCGGCGCCGAAAACGGCTACACCACCACCGCTACCAACCTGTCCAGCACTGCTTACCGCGCTGAGGACGTGGCGAAAACCATCACCACACCCGGTTATAAGGGCGCAGTTTGCGAACACATTCTGGATACTTTTGTCGCCCCCGGCACCAGCGAAGTGCTGTTGACTTATCACGACATCTACAACAAGTATCTGCCCAAGGCTGACATGGTCAGCATCCAGCTCGGCGGCAACGATATCATTATGGGCATGATCTACCCGATGATTCAGGCGGACAACCCGATTCTCAACGACGTTGCGACCGCTACCGCGCTGCTGCTCTTCGGCAGAACGCCGAAAGAAGCGCTGGGCGCCGGCGTACAGCTGCTGATGCGCGACAAGGACTTGATCACTGTTGATCATGTTACCGAAGCGGCTCTGTACTTTGCCGACGTGATGGAGAACCAGGACAAATACGTACAGACCGCTGTTGACAACGTAGAGACAGTTATCCAGGAAGTCAAGAACGTTAATCCCAACGCCGACATCGCCCTGATCGACATGTACAATCCCTACGGCAACTCTCTTGAGTATGATGGTCAGGTTCGCGACTTCTGCAACGTCATGCAGAATATCTTCGTCAAGGCGATTGACGAGGCGATCGATGTTGACGTTCAGGTTGGCGACATCACCTTCGAGCCCGCTGCCGATCCCGAGCAGAAGGCTGAGGAATTGGAGCAGAAGGCTGTTGAGGTTAATGAGATCGTCGTTTCCAACGATTACTTCAACGAGATGCGCAAGGAAAGACTCCAGGCGCTGCTGAACATCGTTGTCACCGAGATGGCTTATCCGGTTCAGTACCTCGTCGTCGGCAAAAACATTGATCCCCAGATGCGTTCCCTCAACGAAAAGCTCGCTGCTCTCGCCGATACCTACGGCGCAACCTTTGTAGACGTTTATGACATCAGCAACGAGTGCAACACCGACCCGCATCCCACTGCTGCAGGTCACAAGGAGATCGCCGACCGTCTTGAGGCGACAATGACCGACATCATCCTTGCGAAGATGAAGGGTGAGGAGCCTGCTCCCGCCGAGATCATCCTCGGCGATGTGAACGGCGACGGTAAGGTTGACGTTTCCGACGCGACCGCTCTGCAGGGTTATCTCGCTGACATGGAGATCGAGGGCTTTGTTGAGGAAGCTGCCGACGTCAACGAAGACGGCTCCGTCAATGTTTCCGACGTTACCGAGATCCAGAACTTCCTTGCTGAACTGCTCGAAGAGACCAACATCGGCAAGCCTATTGTAAAATAAGTTTCGTTTGAAACATCCATAATCAGGTAAGCCGCAAGCACGTCTTGTGGCTTACCTTTCTCAATTT
>CAMKSB010000036.1 GCA_946415335.1 uncultured Clostridia bacterium | reverse complement strand
TAATCGCGCGTGAGTACAGCGCCGCCGACGAAAATCTTCACACGGCTGGAGCCGTCGGGATTCTGCAGCGCCTTTGTCTCGCGGATCAAACGGATCGTCTCCTCCATGCTGCCGAGGGTAGTCGTCATCAGCGCCGACAAGCCGACCATGGTGATATCCTGCTCAACGGCGGTGTCCACGATCAGCTGCGGATCAACGTCGCGTCCGAGGTCGACGACGGTGTAACCGTAGTTATCGAGCAGGGTTTTGACGATATTTTTGCCGATATCGTGAATGTCGCCCTTGACGGTGGCGACGATGATCTTGCCTTTGCTGACGCTCTCGCTGCCTGTCTTGCTCAGGTGCTCCTTGATCACATCAAAGCACGCCTGCGCGGTGTTGGCGCTCTGAATGAGCTGCGGCAGGAAGATTTTATTCTTTTCAAAATCCTCGCCTACCTTATCGAGCGCCGGGATCAGGTGATGATTGACGATCGCCATGGCTTCTTCCGTTTCGAGCAGCTTTCGCGTCGCGGCGGCGCCTTCGTTCTGCAAACCGCTGTAGACCGCGTCGCTCAGGCTCATTTCCGCAGTGGCAGGCTTTGCCGCTGCCGCGGGAGCGTCCTGATAGGCGGCGATAAAGTCGAGGGAATTCCTGTCCAGTCCGGCGAGCACGCGGTAAGCGCGCACCGCGCCGGTCATGGACTCGATATTCGGGTTGATGATCGGCAAGTCCAGCCCTTCCTCCATCGCCATCGTAAGGAAGGTTCGGTTCACCAATTCGCGGTTGGGCAATCCGAAGGAGATATTGGACACGCCCAGGCAGGTTTTGCAGCCTAACTCTGTCTTGACGCGGTGAAGCGCCTTCAGCGTTTCGCGGCATGCTTCCTGCTCGGCGGAGACCGTGAGCGTCAGGCAGTCGATATACACGTCCCTCCGGTCAATGCCGAGCGCTTCGGCACGTTCCACGATGCGTTTCGCGATGGCGAATCTGCCCTCGGCGGTTTTGGGGATGCCGTTTTCGTCAAGCGTCAGACCGACGACGGAAGCGCCGTATTTTTTGACAAGCGGCAGAACGGAAGCGAGACTCTTTTCCTCGCCGTTGACGGAGTTGACGATCGGCTTGCCGTTGTAATAGCGCAAACCGGCGTCCAGTACCTCCGGCTTGGTGGAATCGATCTGCAGGGGCGCGTCGCAAACGCTCTGGATCGCCTTGAGGACGCGCACCATCATCTGCTTTTCGTCGATTTCGGGATGTCCGACGTTGACGTCCAGCAACTCAGCGCCGCCGCTGACCTGGCTGAGCGCCTGCGTCAGAATATAGTCGATATTGTTCTCGACCAGCGCTTGCTTGAACAGCTTTTTGCCGGTGGGATTGATCCGTTCGCCGATAATACGCGGCATATTGATCTCCACCACCGCGCTGGCGCTGCAAACGGCGGTCTCGGTGTTTTTCGGACAGGGGATATATTGCTTGCCGTCAAGCGCCGTTTTGATCGCCGCGATATATTCCGGCGTAGTGCCGCAGCAGCCGCCGACGAGCTTCACGCCGTAGGGCAGCAGCGCCGTCACGCATTCGGCGAAGCGGTCGGGCAGGATATCATATTCATTGCTGTTCGGGTCGGGCAGACCGGCGTTTGCCTTGACGATCAGGGGCAGATCGGTATAGCGCGTCATCTCGGCGATCACCGGCTCCAACTCGTCGGGGCCGAGAGAGCAATTCACACCGAGCGCCTCTACGCCCAGACCGCTGAGCGTCAGCGCCGCCGCCGCAGGAGAAACGCCGGTAAAGGTTCTGCCGCTGCGTTCAAAGGTCATGGTGGCGATCACCGGCAGGTCGGAATGCTCCTTTGCCGCCAATACCGCCGCCTTTAACTCGTACAGATCCGTCATGGTCTCAAAAACGATGAGATCGGCGCCCTTTCCGACTTCGATCTGCTCGCGGAAATAGTCATACGCCTCGTCAAAGCGCAAAGAGCCGGCAGGTTCCAGCAGCATACCGATCGGGCCGATATCCAGCGCGACCAGCGCGTCGGTGCCATCGGCGGCTTTTTTGGCGTTTCGGACGGCGGCGGCAATGATCTCCTGCACGGAATAGCCGCTTTCTTTCAACTTATAGGCGTTCGCGCCGAAAGAATTGGCGTAGACGATATCCGCTCCGGCGTCGATATATGCCTTGTGAAAGGACTGGATCAGCTCCGGACGGGTGATGTTCAGCGTTTCGGGCGAGTGGTCATAGACCGCGCCGCTTTTCTGGATCACGGTGCCCATCGCGCCGTCGAGAAGCACGAATTCTTTTTTATTGAGAAGTGTTTTCAAATCCACAGTGATTTCCTCTCCTTCTGTACCGGCAGGTTTCGCGCAGACTGCACACGGCGCAGCCGCGTCTGCGGCGTTCTACCGGCTCTTTTGACACGCCGATGATCGCGGTGACGGATTTGGACGGTGTGAGCAGATCGCTCTCGTTGCGGCTGAGTCCGATCTTGCGCGGCGCGTCGAGCGCTTCCAGAAATTTTTTCTGCATGGTGATCGGATAGTCGCCGTAACCGGGGCTGTACCGGAAGGTCAGATAACGATCCGGCAGCTGCGCGGCTATCAGTCGTTCCGCCTTGTCGCAGACCTGTTCGATCGCAGCGTTCGCCATGCTGTCAAGCACGACCGCCCGGGACATATCCCTGAGCTGCGTCACGCGCAGCGTTCGGTCGACCTCCGCGCCCAGCGTGGCGCAAAACAGCACCGCACGGTCACAGCCGCGCAGATGCGCCCTGATGTCCTCTCCGGCTATCAAGTCCGCGCAGGGAAGTTCGATCATACGATATAAATATTTCGGCTCGGCAATTTGCAGCAATTCCTTCTCGCAGCTGTCGAGCAGGGCATTCAGCCGTTCGTCCGGCTGTGCGTCAGCGCCGCCGAGATAGCGGAGCACCTCCGCACGGTCAGGCGCTTCCAGCGTTATCATAACAGGCTCGCCACCGCTTCGGTAATGCGGCGCGCCACCGTGGGATTGTTCATGGTATACAGATGGATGCCGTCTACGCCGTTGGCGATCAGATCGACGATCTGCTCTACCGCGTAGGCGATACCGGCGTCGCGCAGCGCCTCGGGCTTGCTCTCGTAGCGCTGCATGATCTTGGAAAACTTCGCCGGAAGGCTCGCGCCGCAGAGCGAGACCATGCGCTCGATCTGCGCTTTGTTCGTGACCGGCATGATACCGGCCTCTATCGGCACGTTGATGCCGGCGATCCTGGTGCGCTCCAGAAAACGGTAAAAAACAGAATTATCAAAAAACAGCTGGCTGATCAGGTGCGTCGCGCCGGCGTCGACCTTTTTGCGCAGATTGAGCACGTCCTCCACCTCGTCAGCCGCTTCCATGTGTACCTCCGGATAGCAGGCACCGGCAATATCAAAGCCGCCCTTGCCGCGGATATAGGAAACCAGCTCGCTGGCAAAGCGAAAATCCTTCTTAGGTTCCACGCCGGGAACCATATCGCCGCGCAGAGCGAGAATATTTTCAATGCCGTTCCGACGGAAATCCTCGAGCACCGCGTCGATATCCGCTACGGTGCTGTTGACGCAGGTCAGATGCGCCACAGACTCCGTTCCGAGGTTGTTCTTGATGTGAGAGGCGATCTCACAGGTACGGCTGTGCGCTCCCGAACCGCCTGCGCCATACGTAACGCTGACAAAATCCGGCTTCAGCGCGCAGATCTCCTCGAGCTTGCCGTAGACCGACTCGATCGGTGAATCCTTCTTAGGCGGAAACACCTCGAAGGAAAAAACGGTTTTTTCGTTATTGAATAATGATGTTATTTTCAATGATACCACCCCATTATTTTATTGTATCATACCTCATACCATAATACAAGGAACAAAAGCGCCGAAAGGCGCCTTAAATCAATACTGGAACCACTGGGGATTGTGGAACCTCGCCGCCCTCTGGCAGGCGTTGTGGATCTCCTGCATAGCAAACAGATAGCGGAAATTCAGCGATTTCCCGTCGGTCATGGTGAGGATCATGTACGGTCCCTGCATATTGCCGGTCATGCGGATAGCGCGGATCGTGTTGCAAAAGATCGTGACCATCGGCTGTTCGCCGCGTTCTTTGGCGCGCTTGTTTTTGAACAGCATGATTTTTTCGTAAGTCACGGTCATATAGCAGTTGCTGTAAAAAACGCCGCCGGTCGTCCACATGCAGTTGCCGTCATACAAAACGGTATTAGGGTTGACCGGCGCCTGTGCCGGCTGCGCAGTCAAAGGCGCACCGCAGGCAACGCAGAATTTGCCGGGATTGATGAGTTCCTTGCCGCATTTGGTACAAAACATTCTACTCTCTCCTTTTGATAGACTGCCAGTAGTATAACATAAAAACCGGCAGGATGCAAACCCTGCCGGTCAAAATCTTTTATTGCGCGATTGCAAACTGGATCGCGGTCGCGTCGGTGACGTTGATCTGTTCGTCTTGGTTGTAGTCCGCCGCCTTGAGCTGTACCGGCGTGAATTCGGTAAGATCGGCGATATAGCGCTGAATTTCCGTTGCGTCGACGATATTCACCTTGCCGTCTCCGTCGACGTCACCCAGAAGGAACGCGGGCTCCGTGGGCTTCGGCTCAGTCGGAACAGGCGCCGTAGTGACAGGTTCGGTCGGAACAGGCGCCGTAGTGGCGGGTTCGGTCGGAACAGGCGCCGTAGTGGCGGGTTCGGTCGGAACGGGCGCCGTGGTGGCAGGTTCGGTCGGCGTAGGCTTCGGTTCTTCCAGCGTCATCAGATACTCCAGACTGCCGGTGACATTGGGATTTTCGGCAACCACGCCGTAGAGCTTGCCGTCTCTGAGTAAAATGCTGTAAAACTCCTTGCCAAAGGTATTGTCGGCGATCTTCGCCGTTTTGCCGGTGGTAGGATTGTAAGAATACACCGCATCCGGCGTGTTGAAATAGAGCAAACCGCCGCATACCTCCAAGCCGGAGAAGCAGCCGATCCAGTAATATCCCTTATCAGCCTTCCATTTCTCGCTGATGATTTTCATCGGCACCGCCATATTGGTTTTATGGTCATAGCGCACCAGCTCGCCGGTGTCTCTGTCGATTGCATACAACTTGCCGTTCAGCCAGCACATCCGGGTGTTGTAATGATGGAACCGCGCATTGTCATAGCGCTTGTCGGTTTGCGTCTGCGTTTCATAATCCACATGCGCTCTCCGGCTGATAGATGCGTCCTCTACGGAAAACGCCTCGTCGCTGTAAAGAAAATACTTATGGGAAACCCTGCCCAGACGATCGGGGATCGGGTCGTCAAAGGTGAGGTCGACATGGTAATAGGTACCGTCCAAGCGCACCTTGAGCCATTCGTGGTTCATTTCGCCGGAATTGACGATCTCGCTGTGAATACCGACCTGCGCCAGCAGATAGGCGTAGACCTCCGTATAGGTCTCGCAGCGTCCCCATTTCTCCATCATCTGGTGGTAGTTGTTGCTGAATACCTCTACGCCGTCCTCATAGCGTTTGGTGATGACATATTCCGCGTCGAGCACGATCGCGTCATGCAGCACGACCGCCTTGGTGAATTCATCCATGCTGTCGTCGACAAGCGACAGGTATTTATCCGCCTCGGCATAGAAGGTTTTCATGCGTTCCTCTGCTTCTTCCCTGCTGTAGGCATATATCGGGAAGAGCGCCACAAGAACGTTGTCGGAAACGCCGAACTGAAAGCCATAAGTCGTATCCAGAATGAGCGACAGCTCCGCATGGGTACCGATAAGCTCCGTACGCAGACGGGAAAAATCCTGTCTGGGAATATTGTATTCATCTATGTAGATGACTTCCTCAAAGTTCATCGTTGCCTGATAGATTTTTTCGATCGCCTCTGCATACCGGGTTACAAACGCAAGATCCTCCTGCACATAGTTCGCCGGTGTTCTTCCGGCAGCTCCTGCGGAAATAATTGCCGTGGCAACCAATACAGCCGCGAGCAACACCGCAACAGTCTTTGTGATCTTTTTACAAGATTTCATCCTCATCCGCCTCTGTTTTCGTTCTTAATTCAATTATATCACAATTCTATTTATTTTACAAGAATGATATTTTGCCAAATATAGCAAAAAAGAGCGACTTGCGCCGCCCTTTTTGCTTGGTTATCGGTTGATGAACCGCTGGATAGCCGTAACGTCCGCTACCGTCACATCGCCGTCGAGGTCAAAATCAGCCGCCAGCCATTGCGCACGGTCAAAGCCGATATAGTTTGCCAGATAGCGCTGGATCTCCGTGGCGTCCCTGATGTCGATCTCGCCGTCGTTGTTCACGTCGCCGAGGGTGTACTCCGGCTCCGGCTCGATCGCCGGAAGCTCATACAACGCCGTCAGGGTGCCCGTGACATTGGGATTCGGCGCGTTCACGCCGTATAGCACGTTATCGATCCGGCGAAGTCCGTATAACTCATTGCTATCCTCATTGTCCGCGACCTTCACCGTCTCGCCGGTAACGGGATCATAGCTGTAAACCGCGCCGGGGCTATTGTAGTAGAGCAGGCCGCCGTAAGCGACCAGACTGGAAAAATTACCGTTCCAATAATAACCGTTTCCGGCGCTCCACCAACCGGAAACATCGCACAACGGCGTCATGCCGTCGGTCAGGTGGTTATACGCCACCAGTTGTTTGGCGTTCTCGTCGATCGCGTACAAGGTGCCGTTCAGCCAGCAGACCTGCGCTTCAAAGCCATGCAGGTTGTCATAGCTATCATAACCGATGCCGGAACCATACGCGGAGGTATAGTCCGTATGCGCGTCCTTGACAGACGATTCTGTTTGAAATTCCTTGTCGCTCCAGAGAAAATAATTGTGCGACACCTTGCCGGGACGGTCATAAACCGGGTCGTCCCAGGTCAGGTCGATATTGTAATACTGACCGTCTAGCTGCGCCTTGAGCCACTCGTGATTCATGGTATCGGAGTTGACGATCTCGCTGCGGATGCCGTTTTGCGCCAGCAAATAGGCGTATACCTCCGTATAGGTCTCACAGCGCCCCCATCCCTCGACCATCTGGCTGTAGTCGGAACTCAGGACAGTCGTACCGTCGCTCAGTTGTTTCCTGATGATATACTCGCCGTGGATCGCCAATTCATCATGCAGTATCAGCGCCTTGGTGAAGTCGTCCATATCGTCGTTGACAAAGCCGAGGAAATAATCCGCCATCTCGTAGAAGCGCTCCAACCGCTGCGTGGCTTCCTCACGGGAATAGGCGTACTTAGGCATAACATTAGCGGCAATGCCACTCATGGGATTATAGCTGCATGAATAAAAATTCTGATTGGGCAGAATCACCGTCAAATCAGGATGGGTGCCGTACAGTGACAGGCACAGCGTCTCAAAATCACTGACATGAAATTGATAGTTCTCAAGATTGATACTAGGCTGAAACTGCATGGTTTGCTGATAGATATATTCGATCAGATCCGCGTGCGCCGTTTCAAACTCCACATTCTCCTGAATATAGCCGGCAGGCGTACTTCCGGCGGCAAAAGCGGACGCGCCGAACGCGGAAAGCGCTATAACCGCGGCAGTCGCGACGGCGGTAACCTTTGTGAAAAACCTCCTGTTTTTCATTCACATCTCCTCCTTTTCTTATAGTATACCATCATAATGGACATTTAGCAAGCATGAATATCTTTTTCGCCGTCCGCATAAGCTGTGGCAGGAGGGAAACCTATGAACACAGTGAAAGAGCGCGCGGCGATGCTGGGCGAATACATAGCGGAGCACAAAGCGACCGTCCGTGACGCCGCCAAGCAGTTCGGGATCAGCAAGAGCACGGTACACAAGGACGTGACGGAACGGCTGCGGCACATCAGTCCTGGGCTATACAAAAACGTCCGCGAGGTGCTGGAGCAGAACAAGAACGAGCGCCATATCCGCGGCGGCATGGCGACAAAGGAAAAATACGCCCTGCTCCGGCACAAATTCTAAAGGCAATACCGCATAATTCAGGTGTGCGGATTGCGTAGCAAGATTTTACGTCAGGTTGTACAAAAAATCGAGGTAAGGCTGACGCCTTGCCGAGACTTTTTTGGGCAAACTGACGGAATAATATTCAAGCAAGGCGTGCGCCATGAATTGTGCGGTGTTGCCTAAAACAGCGTCACGCCGAAAAGGTGCAATATCCAGAGTATCGCGCCGTAGAGCGTGGCGGCAAAGCTGCCGTAGACAAGGACGGAACCGGCGATGGTGAACATTTTTGCTCCCAGCCCGGTGACAAGCCCTTCGCTGCGGAATTCGATCGCGGACGCGGAAACGGCGTTCGCGAAGCCGGTGATGGGGACAAGCGTTCCGGCGCCGGCGATCCGCGCCAAGCGGTCATACCGACCGAGCGCTGTCAGCAGTACGCCGACAAAAATCAGCGTTACCGAGGTCAGCGTTCTCGCGTTCAGCTCATCAAATCCCAGCGCGCCGTACAGCGTCAAAAGTCCCTGACCGACCGCGCAGATGCTGCCGCCGATAAAAAATGCGCGGACGCAGCAGACAGCCGTCTGACTCTTTGGCGCATTTTTGGCGGTCAGCGCCGCGTATTGTTTTTGTGAAAGCATAAAAATCCTCCGTTTCGATAATGACAAATCATTCAGGTGTGCGGTATTGCCTTTATTCTTTGCGGAAAAAATGATTTTATGTTGAAATTTTCACTTTATTTTTTCGGTGACATGTAGTATAATAATGATATATGCGTATAAGGAGAGGTGGATTCGTTGCATTATCTGGACAACAGCGCGACAACCGTCGTATCATCAAAGGCGGCACAAAAGGCGCTGGAAATCATGACAGAATGCTTCGGCAACCCTTCTTCCCGGCACTCCATGGGCATAGAGGCGGAGCACGAGTTGAACCGCGCACGGAAAATCGTCGCCGAAAAAATCGGCGCGACCGGCAAAGAGCTGTTTTTCACCAGCGGCGGCACCGAGGCGAACAATCTCGCGCTGTTCGGCGCGGCGGAAGCGAAAAAGCGCACCTGCGACAACATCGTGATCTCGTCGGTAGAACACAGCAGCGTGCTCGAAGCGGCTGACAAACTCGAACAGGACGGCTGGAAGGTCAGCAGGATCACGCCGCACAAGGACGGCAAGATACATCCGGAGGACGTCGCTGCGGCGATTGACCGCAAGACCGCACTGGTCTCCGTCATGCTCGTCAACAACGAAACCGGCGCGATCATGCCGGTGGATGAGATCTTTGAAGCCGTCAAGGAGAAAAATCCGCAGGTCATCTGCCACACCGACGCGGTGCAGGCGTTCGGCAAACTGCCGGTCAAGGTCAAAACGCTCGGCGCGGATCTGCTGAGCGTGAGTGCTCACAAGGTACACGCGCCCAAGGGCTGCGGCGCCCTGTTTGTCAAAAAAGGCGTGCGGCTCGTTCCCCGTCAGTACGGCGGCGAACAGGAAAAGCCCCTGCGCGGCGGCACGGAAGCGCTGCCGTCTATCGCGGCATTCGGCGTTGCGTGTGAGGAATTCAATCTCGGCGGCAACCTGAAAACCGTTGGGGAACTGAACGCTTACGCCAAAGAAAAGCTGCTTGCGATCGACGGCGTACTGCTCAATTCGCCGGAGGACGCGCTGCCCTATGTGCTGAACATCACCGCCGGCAAAGTGCGCAGCGAAACCATGCTGCATTTTCTCGACGAGCGGTATCAGGTTTTCGTTTCATCCGGAAGCGCCTGCGCCAAGGGAAAACCCAGCCATGTGCTGAGCGCCATGGGCTTTGACAACAGACGCGCAGACAGCGCTTTGCGCATCAGCTTTTCCAAACACAACACAACAGCAGACATCGACGCGCTCGCCGAGGGTATCGCGGAAGGCATCCGTTCCTTGGCGACCGCAAAGTAAATAGAGTAATATGAAAGAAATCTTACTATTAAAAGACGGCGAGATCGTCCTCAAGGGACTGAACCGTCGGCAATTTGAGGACGTCCTCAAGAAAAATATCAAAATCGCCCTTCACGGCACCGGCCGCTACGCCATCACCTCGGCGCAGTCCACGATCTACGTCAAACCGATTGACGACGAGGCGGATCTGGACGAAGCCACCGAGCGGATCGGCAGGGTGTTCGGTCTGGTCTCCTATTCACGCGCGGCAATGTGTCCGGAAAAGACGCTGGAATCCGTGTTGGAGACCGCGCCGGTTTATCTGGAAAAGATACTGCGCAAGGCAAAGACCTTCAAAGTGGAAGCCAAGCGCAGCGACAAGAAATTCCCCTACAAATCCCCTGAGATCTGCCGCGAGACAGGCGGCGTGATCCTGAGCAAATATCCCCATCTCCGCGTGGACGTCCACAATCCGGACGTGACGGTGTATGTGGAGATCCGCGATTTCGGCGCGTACATCCACGCCGATCCCCTGCGCGGCGCAGGCGGTATTCCCGTCGGAACCGGCGGCAAGGCGGTGATCCTCATCAGCGGCGGCATCGATTCTCCCGTCGCAGCCTACATGATGGCAAAGCGCGGCCTCAAGCTGACCGCCGTACACTTTGCCAGTCCGCCCTACACCAGTCCGCGCGCAGAGGAAAAGGTCGTGAAGCTGCTCTCCAAGGTGAGCCGCTACGCAGGCGATCTCAAAATGATCACCGTGCCATTTACCGCGATCCAGGAAAAACTCCGCGACGACTGTCCGGAGGAGCTGTTCACCATTATCATGCGCCGGCTGATGATGCAGATCTCCGAGCGCATCGCCAAGGACAACGACTGCGCGGCACTCGTGACCGGCGAGAGTCTCGGTCAGGTGGCAAGCCAGACCATCGGCGCGCTCAACTGCACCGATGAGGCGGCTGAGATGGTGGTGTTCCGTCCGCTGATCGGCATGGACAAGCAGGAGATCATCAACATCGCCTACAAAATCGACACCTACGAGACCTCTATCGAGCCCTACGAGGACTGCTGCACGGTATTCACGCCCAAGCATCCGCGTACCAAGCCGATCCTTAAATTCGTCAAGCAGGCGCAGGAGCAGGCGCAGTTTGAGCCGCTGATCGAAGAAGCGCTGCAAAATCTGAAAGTCACACACATCACACCTGAAATGGAAATATAGGTTTAGAAGGGAAGTGCTTGCGTGTATATTGAAATACTATCCGTAAGCAAAAAGAAAGAGCAGGACAACCTGCCCGAACGCGAGGACGAACTGCGGCAGCACCTGGCGCAATACGGCTTTACGCTGAACGCCGTCAAAAAAACGCTGCTCAACTCCGCGCTGATTAACAAGACGCTCAACGACATTGCTTCGTCCGAGGAAAAGCCCGACGTGGTGATCATCGCCAACGCGCTGCGCACCCAGAACGACAGTTCCTTCCGCAAATATTTTGTAGAGACCGTCGCGGCGGCTGAGCGAGCCGAGAACGAACCGGCGCCAAAGGACTACTGGAAGCGCCGCAACAAGGCGTTTGCCCGAGCGAAAAAGGAACACGCCGACGCACAAGCATTGGAAGCGCTCGAAAAGGAATACACCCTGACGCGCAAAAAGGCAAAGGTGTTCTCGCTGGGCGACTTCGGCAACGACTACCGCGGCTACTGTTTCATCTATAAAGGTATCCGCGTAGCTTGCGTTCCAAAGGCGGAGCTGACCGGCCAGGACTTCGGCATGGTCGCGGCGCTGGCGGCAAAGCGCACGGAGGAGATCTACGAAAACTCCGCGAACGATTATCCCGACGGCTTCGGCGTGCAGGAATATATCCCGCCCAAGACCGGCTTTGCCAACCAGTTCATTCCTCTGCCCGGCGACAGCGGCAAGGAGATCGGCAGAAAACTTGTGGTGATCGCGGCGTTTCTCGTCTTTCTGAGCGCGCTGGGACTGCTGTTTTACAACATGGTATTTCTCAGCGTCCGCAACACCCAACTCAACGGCGAGATCCAGAAGGTCGCCCACGGCGAAGACCGCAAGGACGACCCCCACGCGCCCGATACGGAGGACGGCATCGACTGGGATGAGCTGAAGGCGATCAACCCGGAGATCGTCGGCTGGATCTACCTCAACGACACGCAGATCGACTACCCGGTACTCTGGCACAAGGGCGACGATATGAACGACCAGTTCTACCTCAACCACAACTACAAGGGCGACTGGGACAGCTACGGTACGATCTTCCTCGACTACCGCTGCACGAAGGGCACCGAGAGCCGCAACGTGATCATGCACGGTCACCACATGAACGACGGCTCCATGTTCGGCGATCTGATGAACTACGGCGGCATGAGCGGCGACCTCGACTTCTACAA
>CAMKSB010000035.1 GCA_946415335.1 uncultured Clostridia bacterium | reverse complement strand
CGCAATGAAACACTTGTTTTTTCTATGCGGCTGCGTTATAATAAATAGTGATTGATTATGCACTGGAGGAAAAACACCATGAGTATGGACACCATCAACGCTGCCCGTGCGGAGATCGCCGCTACCGCCGCTTACGGCACCCTGACGGCATTTTTTGACGAGGGCAGCTTTTGTGAAATAGACGCGTTCGCGAAGTCCGGCGACGGCTTTGCCGAGGTGGTTGCCGGTTACGGCACCGTAGAGGGCTTGCCTGCCTACGCGTTCGCGCAGAATACCGCCTTTTCCGGCGGCGCCATGAGCAAGGCGCAGGCGCAAAAGCTGAAAAAGCTCTACGCTTTGGCGCTCAAAACCGGCGCTCCGGTCGTCGGCTTTTACGACAGCGTCGGCGGCAGACTGAACCAGGGCACTGAGTTGCTCGCAGGCGCAGGCGAGGTGCTGAAATATGTTTCCAAGATCTCCGGCGCGGTACCGCAGATTTCCGTGGTACTCGGCAACTGCTTGGGAATGAGCGCGCTGCATGCCTCCGGCTCAGATTTCGTGATCATGACAAAGGACGCGCAGCTTTCGCTGGACGTTACCGGCGAAAACGCTGACGCGGCATACAATACCGAGCACGGCGTCGCTTCCCTTCTTGCCGAAGACGCGGAAGATGCCGTGAAGCAGGCGAGAGAGCTGATGACCTATCTGCCCTCGAACAACCTCAATCCGGCTCCCCAGGCGGACAGCCTGGAGCCCGACGGCGAACAGACCAAGTGCATCGTCAGCAAGCTGATGGACGCCGGTTCCAAGCTCCGTCTCGCTGACGCTTACGGCGAGACCGGCAGGATCCGTCTGGCGCGTCTCGGCGGTCAGGTCGTCGGCGTTGTCCGCACGACAGGCGGTGTGCTCGACGGCGCGTCCGCTTCCAAGATCGCGAGGTTCGTCCGTTTCTGCGACGCGTTCTCTCTGCCCGTGATCACCTTCGCGGACTGCGAGGGCTTCGGCTGCATCAAGAGCGCCATGCAGGTCACGGCGGCTTACGCCGAGGCGACCACGGTGAAGATCTCCGTTGTCGTCGGCAAGGCGATCGGCTCCGCTTATGTAGCGCTTGCCGGAACCGGCGCGAACGCCGATATGGTCTACGCGCTGCCCGACGCGGTGATCTCTCCGGTCAACACCGAAGCCGCCGCCTTCATTATGGCTCCCGAACGTATGCAGGTGCCTGTCAGCGAACAGAAGCAGGCTGCCGACGCGTTTGCGCAGGAATGCCTGTCCGCGTATTATGCCGCTCAGAACGGCTATGTGGACGATATCGTACCGCTGGAAGAACTGAGAACCGCGCTGATCTCCGCGCTGGATATGCTCGCCGGAAAGCGCGTACCGACTGTTGCCAAGAAGCACAGCACCATCTGATGAAACTGACATTGAGATAAAGGGGAAAAGAATCATGAAGAATTTAAGAATCACCGTCAACGGCACCGCTTATGATGTTCAGGTCGAGGAGCTCGACGCTTCCGCAGCTCCCGTCGCCGCTGCTCCGGCTCCTGCCGCGGCGCCTGCTCCCGCTAAAAAGGCTGCGGCTCCTGCCGGCGCTGCCGGCAGCACTGTCGTCAAGGCTCCTATGCCCGGCACCGTCGTCAACGTCGTTGTGACTGCCGGACAGGCTGTCAAGGCAGGCGACGACCTCGTATTCATCGAGGCGATGAAGATGGAAACGCCCGTCAAGGCTCCCAAGGACGGCACCGTTGCGACGATCGACGTCGCCAAGGGCGAGGCTGTGGATTCCGGCAAGGTTCTCGTGACACTGAACTGAGAAGGAGTTGGCGCACATGGCAAAGAAAATCAAAATCACCGAGACTGCGCTGCGTGACGCGCACCAGTCTCTGATCGCGACCAGAATGACGACGGAGGACATGCTCCCGATTTTGGACGCGCTCGATAAAATCGGCTATTATTCCCTCGAATGCTGGGGCGGTGCTACCTACGACGCCTGTCTCCGTTTTTTGAACGAGGATCCGTGGGAGAGACTGCGCACCATCAAGGCGCACTGTCCCAATACCAAGCTGCAAATGCTGTTCCGCGGTCAGAACATGCTCGGCTACCGTCACTACGCCGACGACTGCGTGGAATACCTCGTGCAGCGCTCGATCGCCAACGGCATTGACATCATCCGCATTTTCGACGCGCTCAACGATATCAAGAACCTCAAGACCGCGATCACCGCGGCGAACCGCGAAGGCGGTCACGCGCAGGTCGCGATCAGCTACACGACAGGCCCCGTCTTTACCGACGATTACTACGTCGAGTATGCCAAGCGGATCGCCGACGCCGGTGCGGATTCCATCTGCATCAAGGATATGGCGGCGCTGCTTACGCCGTCCAGAACCGAGAGCCTTGTCCGCGCGATCAAGCAGGCGCTGCCCGAAATGCCGCTGCAGCTCCACACGCATTACACCTCCGGTCTCGCCTCCATGTGTCTGTTGAAGGCGGTCGAAGCCGGCGCAGACGCGATCGACACCGCCATCAGTCCGCTGGCGCTGGGTACCTCTCACGCGCCGACCGAATCCATGGTCGCCGCGCTGGAAGGAACGGAGTTCGATACCGGGCTCGATATCCGAGAGCTGGCAGAGATCCGCACGTACTTCATGACGCTGCGCGAGAAGTATATCAAGAGCGGCTTGCTCGATCAGAAAATGCTTGCCACCGACGCGAAGGCGCTGATCTATCAGGTTCCCGGCGGTATGCTCTCCAATCTGCTCTCCCAGTTGAAGCAGGCTGGCAAGGAGGAAAAGCTCGCCGAGGTGCTCGAGGAAGTGCCGCGCGTGCGTGAGGACGCCGGTTATCCGCCGCTCGTCACGCCGACCTCTCAGATCGTCGGCACCCAGGCGGTGTTCAATGTGATCACCGGCAAGCGCTACAGCATGTGTACCCGCGAGTTCAAGGGCATGGTCGCCGGCGAATACGGCACAACGCCCATGCCGATCGACCCGGAATTCCAGAAGAAGATCTGCGGCGACATGGAGATCATCACCTGCCGTCCTGCCGACCGTCTCGAGCCGGAGCTCGACAAGCTCAGAGCCGAGATCGCCGAGTGGTCGGAGCAGGAGGAGGACGTGCTCTCCTACGCCCAGTTCCCGAAGGTGGCGCTCGACTTCTTCGAGAAGCGCCGCAACAAAAAAGCAGGCATCAACGGCAGCCTGCTCGACAAAAAGAATATGATCCATCCTGTGTGATGAAAAGAGAAGCACCTGCGTGTGCCGGTGGGCACTTTCTCCGGGCTGAAAGGTTCATCTGATCATGCCTTCTGTGCCCGCGTCTGACCTTGTCTTAAATCATTAACGTTAAAAGCACCTGCGGCAATCCGCAGGTGCTTTTTGCACGTTGATTATTGATTTTGCCCGGAATGTGTGTGGTGGCACACTTACTCAGCCTGGATCTTGACAAACTGTGCCTGCATATACTCGTAAACGTCGTCGTCGAGGTTGGAGAATACATAGCACTTGTCGAGATACTTCTCCGGCGGGAAGGTGAGCTCGCTCTCGCGGATGTCCTCGTCGAGCAGCTTGACCGCCTCGTCGTTGGCGCAGCCGTAGCGGAGATACTTGCAGTTTTCAGCCGCGACATCGGGTTTCTGCATGAAGTTGATGAACTTCTCGGCGTTCTCCTTGTTCTTGCTGCAGGTCGGGATGCACATCGCGTCATAGAACAGGTTGGAGCCGTTCTCGGGAAGCACGTAGTCCAGATCCTCGTTTTCCTCCATCATCATGGCGATATCGCCGGCGTAGTAGGGAGCGATCGCGGACTGACCGGTCTCCATCTCGGTGAATACCTGATCCATCACGTATTTTTTCAGCAGGGGCTTCTGCTCGCGGAGCTTGGCAGCCGCCTTGTCGATATCCTCCTTGGTGCAGGTGGACGGGTTGATGCCGCAGAGCTGCATGGCGATCGCCATCGCATCACGGCTGTTGTTGATCATCAGGATATCGCCCTTGAGGCTCTCATCCCACAGCGCGTCCCAGTCCTTGGGCTTGTTCTTGACCTTGGTCTTGTCGTAAACCATGGCGGTAACGCCCCACTGGTAGATCACGGTGTACTTGCTGTCAGGGTCGCAGTCAAGGTGCTTGAAGCGGTCGTTGATATACTTGTAGTTCGGAATATTGTCGTAATTGATCTCCTGCAGCAGGTTTTCCTTGATCAGTTTGGAGATCAGATACTCCGAAGGCACCACGATGTCATAGCTGACGTTGCTGCTTTTGAGCATGTTGTAGAGATCCTCGTTGGTCTCGTAGGTGGTATAGTTGACCTTGATGCCGGTTTCCTTTTCAAATTCCTCGAGAACATTTCTCAAGTCGTCCTGACCCTCGGCGAAATAATCGCCCCAGCAGAACACGTTGACCTCTCCGGCGCCGGCGCTCTGACCGCAGCCCGCGAAGAAAGCGGCGAACGAGCCGAGCATGACGGCGCAGAGAAGCGCGCATAAGATTTTTTTCATTTCCCAATCCTCCAGTTAATATATTTTGTATGTCACCTTGTGACGCAGGGAACTTATTTCTGCGCCCTGCGTTTTTCCTCGCGGCGGTCATGGACGTTGATCAGTACCATGATAATGATGATCACGAGAAACAGCAGGGTAGACAGCGCGTTGATGGTGGGCGGAAACTTTCTTCTCAGCATGGAGTAGATCTCGGTGCTGAGGTTCTGAAAGCGCGCGCCTTGAGTAAAGTGCGTGATGACGAAGTCGTCGATCGAATAGGTGAAGCTGATGAGCATACCGGAGATGATACCGGGCATCAGCTCGTGGATGACCACCTTGAAGAAAGCCTGAAACGGGTTGCAGCCCAGATCGAGCGCCGCGTCGTACAGGCTTTGATCCATCCGCCGGATACGCGGCATGACGTTGAGCACCACAAACGGCACGCAGAAGCAGATATGCGAGAGCAGTACCGTGCCGAAGCCCATCTCGAAGTGGAACATCACGCCCAGGAAGGTAAAGAGCAGCATGAGCGATACGCCCATGACGATATCCGGGCTGATGATGGGGATGTTGGAGACGTTCTGGATCAGCGCCCTTGACTTGCCGCGGAAGTTGTTGATACCGATTGCGGCGGCGGTTCCGAGGATCGTGGCGAACAGTGACGCGAGCACGGCGATCAGGAGCGTGTTGATGAGCGCGTCCATCAGATTATTGCTCTCGAACAGTTCAAAATACCATTTGAAGGTGAAACCGCCCCAGGCAGCCGAACGGCTCTTGTTGAACGAATAGAAAATCAGTACCGCGATCGGCGCGTACATGAACACCATGATCGCAGCGATGTAGATTTTGGTGAGGATGCCGGTCTTTTTCATTATGCAATCGCCTCCTCATCGCCAAACAGGTTCATCAGAACGAGGAATATCAAAATAAATACCATCAGCACCAGCGAGATCGCCGCGCCGGTGTGGTTGTTGGCAAAGAAGATCTTGTCGATGACGTCACCGATCATGATGTCGTCGGTGCCGCCGAGGTACTGTGCCACGACAAAGGTGCTGGCGGTGGGGACGAATACCATCGTGATACCGGAGATGATGCCTGGAACACTCAGGGGAAAGATGACCTTGCGGAAAACGGCGACCTTGTTGGAGCCGAGATCCTGCGCCGCTTCGATCAGACCGACGTCGATCTTGCCCATGACGGTGTAGATCGGGAGCAGCATGAAGGGCATGTATTCATACACCATGCCGACGATAACGGCGACGGTGTTGTTATTGTAGTTGCCGTGAATGCCGATCGCCGAGAGCAGCGTGTCCAGCGGACCGCCGCTTTGCAGCAGGAGCACCCAGGCGTAAATGCGCAGCAGGAAGTTCATCCACATCGGGATCATCACCAGCATGATCACGGTGTTCTGCGTGGATTTTTTCATCTGCGAGATCATGTAGGCGAGGGGATAGGCGATGATCAGACAGATGATGGTGGAGATCAGCGCGATCCACAGCGATTTGAGAAAGACGTTGGTGTACTGGAACGCGTCCGCAAAGGCGGAGAGCGAGAAGGAACCGCTGTTGTCGGTGAAGGCGGTAAAGCCGATCATCACCAGCGGGATCATGGTGAACACCAGCATCCACAGCATATAGGGGATAGCGAGCTTTTTGCTTTTCATGGCTAGCCCTCCGACGCGGCGGCTTCAAGCACCTCGAAGCCCGCCTTGGAAAAATCGAAGTTCAGCGGTACATAGGTGGCGACCTGCTCGTCGGTGTCGCTGAGCATCAGCCACTTGCGCTCGTCGGATTCGAGGATGATCTCATTGTGCTCGCCCTTGTAGACGACGGACTCGATGTACACGTCCTGAAGATCGCCGTCGCCGTCTCCGGCAAGGGACAGCGCCTCCGGGGGCAGGGTGATCCGCAGCTTGGTTCCTGCCGGATAGAAATGACCTTCCGCACGGACGGTCTCCTTTTCCAGCGTGAATTCCAGCCAGTTTTCGTCCTCGCTGGACGATATGACTTCGGTTTCTATTATATTATCGTAGAACGGGAGCAGTTTATTCATGATCTGGATGTTGAACGGCACGACGCGCATTCCGACGGTCTCGCCGATCTTGGCGCTGGAGGTGGAGTGTACCAGGAGCTCGCATTTGCCGCAGCGCACACTCATCTCGTAGTGAACGCCCTTGAAGGTGACCTTTTCCACCACGCCGACAAGCTGTCCCTGCTCGGGAGTCGTCAGCATCATGTCCTCCGGACGGATCACGACGTCCACCGGCGCGTTTTTGCCGAAGCCCTTGTCCACGCATTCGAGCTCCTTGCCCAGAATGCGGATGCGGCAGTCGTCGATCATCGTGCCGTTGAGGATGTTCGCCTCGCCGATGAAGTCCGCGACAAAGGCGTTGACCGGCTCGTTGTAGACTTCCTCGGGCGTGCCGATCTGTTCGATCACGCCGTTGTTCATAACGACCACGCGGTCGCTCATGGTCAGCGCTTCCTCCTGGTCGTGGGTGACGTAGATGAAGGTCTTTTGCGTGCTCTTCTGGATCTCCTTGAGCTCCATCTGCATGTCCTTGCGCAGCTGCAGATCCAGCGCGCCAAGCGGTTCGTCCAGCAGAATGATCTTCGGGTCGCAGACCAGCGCTCTTGCAATGGCAACGCGCTGCTGCTGACCGCCGGACAGCTTCTGGACCGGGCGCTTTTCGTAGCCCTTGAGGTCGACGACCGCCAGCATGTGCTTGACTTTGCGCCGGATCTCATCCTTGGGCAGCTTTTTGAGCTTCAGACCAAAGGCGACGTTGTCATATACATTTAAATGGGGAAACAGGGAATACTTCTGGAAAACCGTGTTGACGTTCCGCTTGTTCGGCGGCAGACTGTTGATGCGTTCGCCGTCAAAAATGACGTCGCCGCTTTCCGGCTCCAGAAATCCGCCGATGATCCGCAGCGTGGTGGTTTTGCCGCAGCCGCTGGGACCGAGGATCGTCACAAATTCCTTTTCGCGGATGTCCAGGTTGATATGATTGAGGATAACTTCGCCGTCAAAACGGAGAAAGATATCTTTTAAGGATACAATGACCTTTTTTGCTGACTGTTCCATTTATGCACCCCTGTTCTGAAATTTCGCCTATAAAGTCATTATAGATTATATGATAAACAGCTTGAAAAGTCAATAATGATTTAAAGTGCAAAAGCAAGATAGTTGACGCTTTTGACAACAAATTATTGAGAAACGGTGCAAATTGACATATTGCCGAAATAGTCACTGTCACAATCGCCTGAAAAACCGCTTTGAAAAGGCGCTTTAGTAGGTAATTTCAAAAGTTCACAAAAAAATTGTCACTAATTTGTAATAAAAACCATATACTTTTGAAAAACAATTTGGTATAATGATAATGAAAAATTATGAAAGGATGGTTTTTGGATGAACATGTTCAAAAAACTCGTAAGCATCGTTGCAGCGGCGGCATTGCTCACGTCTTCCATGGCATTCACCTTCTCAGCCGGCGCGGCAAGCGTCAGCTCGTCTGACGAAGTTTCCGCAGACGCTCATCTGCAGGCGAATGTCCAGGACGGCGTCGTATTGCACGCGTTCAACTGGTCTTACAACGCAATCAAAGAGGCCTTGCCTTCGATTGCTGCGGCGGGTTATTCCACTGTTCAGACCTCTCCTGTTCAGCAGCCTAAGGACTACACGCCTTCGACTGACGTAGCAGGACAGTGGTGGAAGCTTTACCAGCCGGTCAGCATGTCGATCGCCAAGAATTCCTGGCTCGGTACCAAAAGTGAGTTGACCTCTCTTTGCGCCGAGGCTGACAAGTACGGTATCAAGATCATCGTCGATATCGTATCCAACCACATGGGCTCCAAGGTCAAGACTGACCCGAACTCTCTGAGTGACGACATCAAGACCTACGAACCCACCATGTACAACAACAAGTCCACCTATTTCCGCAACAATAGTCTCCAGCCGGATGACAACAACGTACAGAAGATCGTTCAGGGTCACCTCAACGGCTGCCCTGACCTCAACACCAACAATACCCAGACGCAGAACAAGGTCGTCGACCTGCTCAAAGAGTGCATCGACTGCGGTGTTGACGGCTTCCGTTTCGACGCTGCCAAGCACATTGAGACTCCCAGCGACGGTTCCTACGCTTCCCAGTACTGGCCGACTATCACCAATGCTGCGAAGAACTACTACACCCAGAAGAACCCCGGCAAGAGCCTCTACATCTACGGCGAGATTCTGAACACTCCCGGTTCCGGCCGCAGCTATTCCAGCTACACCCAGTACATCAATGCCTTCACCGACAACAAGACAGGCGACAGAACCCTGGCTGCTGTCAACGGCAAAAACGCAAGCAGCGCTGCCGCTTCCAGCTACATCAGCGGACAGTCTGCCAAGAACATCATGCTCTGGGCTGAATCCCACGATACCTTCGAGGGTGAGTCCGGCATCAACATCAAGAACACCTCCGGTCTATCTGACGACGTCATCGCCAAGACATGGGCGATGGTCGCTTCCAGAAAAGACGCTTCCGCGCTCTATTTCGCACGTCCCGGCGACGCGCGCATGGGCGAGGCTTCCACGGACGCTACCTACAAGAGCACCGCGGTCGCAGAGGTCAACAAGTTCCACAACCTCTTTGTCGGTCAGAGCGAGAAGCTCGGTTCCTCCGGCAGCTACGCTTACGTACAGAGAGGCGGCAAGGGTATCGTTATCGTCAACTGCTCCGGCGGCGCTGCTAATGCAAGCGTATCCGGCACCGGCATGGCGAACGGCACCTACACCGATATGGTGACCGGCGCGAACTTCACTGTTTCGGGCGGCACCGTAACCGGCAGAATCGGTTCCACCGGTATCGCCGTTGTTTACGCAGGCAAGACCACTCCCCGTGCTACCAGCTCCGTAGAGAGCGGTAACTTCAAGGGCGAGACCCTCACCGTTAAGCTCGGTCTCGAGAACGCGGCGAGCGGCACCTATTGCCTCGACGATTCCACTCCCGTCAGCTTCACCGACGGTATGGCGATCAAGATCGGTTCCGACTACAACTACAACGAAACCATCACCCTGACGCTGACCGCTACCGGCAGCGACGGTACAAAGGAAACCAACGTTTACAAGTACAAGAAGCTCCAGAACGATGGTTCCGGCGTTTACATCTGGCTCAACCCCGCCAAGAAGACCACCTGGAAGGGTCCCTTCAACGTATGGGTATACGACGAGGAGACCTACGGTAAGTCCAAGACTTACACCAATGCTCCCGCATGGCCGGGCGAGGCGATGAGCTACGACGCCACCCAGAAGCTTTATTACTACGAGATCCCCAAGACCAGCTATCTCAACGGCCAGCTGACCGACTTCGATCTCAGCAAGTCTTCCAAGGCGGCGTTCATCATCAACGCTACCGACATCACGACCAACCAGACCGCTCAGTTCCCGGCTGCCAATTCCTCCGGTATTGTTAAGCCCCAGTATCTGAACGGCCAGTCCTGGGAGTACGCGATGACCAGCGGTACCTCCATCACCCAGTCTACCCGCAAGCCTACCGTTGTGGATATCCCCGCAACCAACGCGACCAAGGGCAAGGGCGAGGTTCCCACTGACGCTCCCACCACCGTAAAGCCCACTGACGCTCCTACCACCGCGAAGCCCACCGAGGCTCCCACTACCGAGCCGATCGTGACAGAGCCTCCGGTTTCGGATGATGTATACGTCATCGCCGGCTCCAACAACTTTGTTCCCACCGGCTGGAGCGCCGATCCCGATTCCAACGTCATGACCAAGAAGGCTGACGGCACCTATGCCATCACCGTTGAGGACGTTGAGAACGACGGCGGTCTCTATCAGGTAAAGGTCGTCCGCTTCATCGAAGGCGACGTTCAGAAGGCAGAATGGTACGGCTACGACGGCACCTCGCTCAACTATGACTTCATGCTCAAGGGCGACGGCGACGTTACCGTTACCTTCAATCCTACCAACAATCAGATCACTGTTACCGGTCCCACCGTCACCAATCCCGTCTATCAGCTCGACACCATCCACGCGGTTGGCGCCGGTCAGGGCGGCTTCCTTGACGACGAGAGCTGGGCAACTAACGCAAACGTCATGGAAGAAGTTGCCAAGGACGTTTACGAGATCTCTTACGAGGAAGTTGACGCCAACATCGAGTACCAGTTCAAGTTCCTTGCCAACGGCAACTGGGACATCAACTGGGGTTCCGTCGAGGACGAGGACAAGGCGCCCAACAAGGTAAGAGCTGCACAGTACAACAGTGCCGGCAACATCTTCTTCACCACCGATTCCGACAGCGAAACGGTCGACATCACCCTGAGACTCGACCTCTCCAACTGGGATACCGTCAGCAAGGGCGGCGCTACCTACAAGATCACCGTCGTACCGCACGGCGAGGATCAGCCGACTGTGGCTCCCACCACTGTAAAGCCCACTGACGCTCCGCAGCCCACCACTGCGCCTTCCGGCGACGTGCAGTATTACTACGGCGACGTCAACTTTGACGGCATCGTAGACGTTACCGACGCTACCCTGGTTCAGCTGCATGTTTCTCAGAATCCCAAGCAGCAGCTCACCGGTCTGGCGCTGACGCTGGCAGACTGTAACGCCGACGGCTTGGTCGACATCACGGACGCGACGCTGATTCAGCTGTACTCCGGCGAGCAGAAGGATAAGTCCAAGAACGCAGGCAAGCCCTATTATCTGCCTGTTCCTTCGCAGCCCTCTACGCAGCCCTCTACGCAGCCCACCACTGCGAAACCCACCCAGAAGCCCACTACCGGTAAGTCGCTTACCGTAACGGCGAAGTCCAATATCTTCCCGCAGGCTACCACCACCTTTGATCCGGTCGCTGACAAGATCACTGTCACCTACTGGATCGACGTGGAAGACGATCCGATGCTCAACGGTCAGTGGACGATGTACTATGACAACACCGTTCTCAGCTACGACACCGAGCCCGGCGTCAACCAGATCTATGATAACACCGGCAAGAAGATCAAGAAGGCGCTGACCTTTCGTGTGACCGACGGTCAGGCAACCGTTTTGAATCCCAATCCGGCTTCCATTCCCACCGGCGGCATCAAGTGTAATGCCGCAGACCTCAACGGCTTTGACCTTTGCGCAGAAGAAGGCGGCAGAGTTCCCTTTGTCTCTGTTACCTTCACTCCCAACGAGGGCGCAGAGGGCAACACCGAGGTTTACCTCGACGTAGAGTACATGCAGCTCGGCGAAGCGTCCAGCAAGTACTACTTCGTAGAGGATTCCGTCATCGTCAAAAAGGACATCCAGTATCTGCCCACCGATACAGCTACCGCTGTATATGCAGGTACCTTCAATGCGAATGTTCAGCAGCAGTCCAGCGGCGATCCGGTTCCTGCTACCCAGAGACCGACCAGCGATCCCGTTCCTACTGAGATCATCACCGGCGTTGTGACCGATCCCACTGTAACCGATCCGACAGAGCAGCCTCCTGTAACTGACCCGGTGACAGAGCCTGTTACCGATCCGACAGAGCCTGTTACCGATCCGACGGAGCCTGTTACCGATCCGACTGAACCTCCTTACACCGAGCCCATTCCCGGCGGTTCCTTCAAGTTCACCGACAACCAGAAATGGGGCACAGTCTATGTCTATGCCTTCAATGATGACGGCGCAATAGGCGCAGAGTGGCCCGGTACTGCCTGCACCGATTCCGAAATGAACGGCTTCGACGAGATGGTATTCACCATCACTGTTCCCGCAGGCGCGACCGGTATCGTGCTCAACGACGGCAACGCTGAGGGCGGTCAGCAGACGGTCAACATCACCAACTTTGATGTAGAAGGCTATTACACCAAGGCGGGCGACACCGACGCTGAAGGTCACTTCAACGTATATCCCTGGGATGAGCCCATTCCACCTACCGAGCCCATTCCCGGCGGTTCCTTTAAGTTCACCGACAATCAGAATTGGGG
>CAMKSB010000034.1 GCA_946415335.1 uncultured Clostridia bacterium | reverse complement strand
GTCAGCACCAGCATGACAACCAGCACCAGGCTAATGAGTTTTCTACCGGATCTTTGCATAAATCATTCCTCCTTATTGTCCCCGTTTTTGTTTTGGAGAACTATGGCATTATTCTAGCATAAATAGATTGTTTTTACAATATATTATGCATATTTTTTATAAAAAAATGCCGATTTTTCAAACCGGCATTCTTTTGATTTATGATTTTAAGATTCTCTCCAGCAAATCGCCTGCGTCCTGACATAAATCCGCGCAGGTCAGCCGGGTTTTGATGCGCATGGCGAGCAGCTCCTTGCAGATCAGCGATCCGTTTTTCTCCGTAAAACCGGCGGCAAACTCCCGGAAAGCGGCGTTTGCAGCACCGCGGTCGCTGCCCTTTGCCAGACCGATCACCATATTCGCGCCTGTCACCGTGCCGCAGACGGAACGCAGTCCCGCCATGCCGGAGCCAAAGGAAGCGGCGATCATCATCGCCGTGTCGATCTCCATGCCGTAGTCCTCACAGAACGCCGTCAGCACCGCCTGGGCGCAGTTGCAGCCATTCTGAAAATTGTATCTTGCCAGTTCGCCTTTTGTCATATTCATCACCTTTTTCCGTTTTTCTTCATCATAGCATAAAGGGAATTTACCGTCAATATTTTTCTTGTGCAGCGGCGGATTTTATGGTATGATAAAGATGTATATCAATAACAAAGGTGATCAACATGGCTTTTCCTCAGGATAAAATCCGTAATTTCAGCATCATCGCGCATATCGACCACGGCAAGAGCACCCTTGCGGACAGGATTCTGGAGCACACCAACTCCGTTTCCGCACGTGATATGGAAGCGCAGCTCCTCGACGATATGGAGCTCGAACGCGAACGCGGCATTACCATCAAGGCACGCGCCGTCAGCGTCGTCTATAAAGCCGACGACGGCGAACAATACTTATTTAATCTGATCGATACCCCCGGACACGTCGACTTCAACTATGAGGTCTCGCGTTCTCTCGCCGCCTGCGAGGGCGCGATTTTGGTGGTGGACGCTTCTCAGGGAATCGAAGCGCAGACGCTGGCGAATACTTATCTGGCAGTTGACAGCGGACTGGAGATCGTGCCGGTCGTCAACAAGATCGACCTGCCCAGCGCCGACCCCGACCGCGTGATCACCGAGATTGAGGATATCATCGGCATACCTGCCGAGGACGCTCCCAAGATCTCCGCCAAGGCGAACATCAATATCCACGCGGTTCTTGAAAAGGTCGTATCGGATATTCCGGCGCCGACCGGCGACGTCAACGCGCCGCTGAGAGCGCTGATTTTTGACAGCTACTACGATAGCTACAAGGGCGTTATCATCTATGTCCGTCTCAAGGAAGGACAGATCCACCCCGGCGACGAGTTCAAGCTGATGGCGACCGGCTCTGTGTTCAACGTCGTGGAATGCGGTCTCATGCACGCGACGACCATGGAGAAAACCGACGGTCTCTATGCCGGCGAGGTAGGCTATATCTCCGGCTCTATCAAGACGCTTGCCGACGCGAAGGTCGGCGACACCGTCACCCTGACCTCCAATCCTGCCGACGAACCGCTTCCCGGCTACCGTGAAGCCCAGCCGATGGTCTTCTGCGGTATCTATCCGGTCGACGGCGCCAAGTACGGCGACCTCAAGGACGCGCTTGAAAAATTGCAGCTCAACGACGCGGCGCTTTCCTTTGACCCGGAGACCTCTGTAGCGCTGGGCTTCGGCTTCCGCTGCGGCTTCCTCGGACTGCTGCACATGGAGATCATTCAGGAGCGTCTGGAACGCGAATACCTGCTCGACCTGATCACCACCGCGCCGAGCGTTATCTACCGCATCACCAAGACCGACGGGACGGTCGAAATGATCGACAACCCGACGAATTATCCCGACCCCTCTCTCATCCAGATGGCGGAGGAGCCCGTGACGGACGCGCATATTTATACGCCGAAGGAGTACGTCGGCAATATCATGGAACTGTGTCAGGACAGACGCGGTACCTTTGTGGACATGCAGTATATCGACGCGGACAGAGTCGATCTGCACTACGTTCTCCCTCTCGCGGAGATCATCTACGATTTCTTCGACACCCTCAAAAGCCGCACGCGCGGCTACGCTTCCTTTGACTATGAGCTGCGCGGCTATGTGCCCAGCGAGCTCGTCAAACTCGACATCATGCTCAACGGCGAGGTAGTGGACGCGCTGTCCTTCATCATTCACAAGGACAAAGCCTACCCCAGAGCCAGAAAGATGGCGGAGAAGCTCAAGGAAAAGATTCCGAGACAGCTCTTTGAAGTGCCGATCCAGGCGTGTATCGGCGGCAAGATCATCGCCAGAGAGACCGTCAAGGCGATGCGCAAGGACGTCCTCGCCAAGTGCTACGGTGGCGACATCACCCGAAAGAAGAAACTGCTCGAAAAGCAGAAGGAAGGTAAAAAGCGTATGCGCCAGCTCGGTACGGTCGAAGTGCCGCAGGAGGCGTTCATGGCGGTGCTCAAGCTCGACACCGACTGATGATTTCCGCATTTGGTCATTGACAAAGTATACAATCTATCCTATAATGTTCATTAGATTGAAATTGCGTCAGAGACTATTTGTAAAACCACGTCCCTTGTCCCTGTTGCCGGGACAAGGGATTTTTTTGTACGGAGGTAATAATGAGTAAAGGAAGATTCGGTATTCACGGCGGACAATTCGTTCCCGAAACGCTGATGAATGCGATCAATGAATTTGAAGAGGCATACAGCCGCTACAAGGACGACCCGGAATTTGTCGCGGAGCTCGACACGCTCCTGCGCGAATACGCCGGCAGACCTTCCCGTCTGTACTATGCTGCCAAAATGACGGAGGATCTGGGCGGCGCAAAGATCTATCTCAAAAGAGAGGATCTCAACCACACCGGCTCTCACAAGCTGAACAACTGTCTCGGTCAGTGTCTGCTCGCCAAAAAGATGGGCAAGACGCGCGTGATCGCCGAGACCGGCGCCGGTCAGCACGGCGTTGCGACCGCTACCGTCGCGGCGTTGCTCGGCATGGAATGTGAAATTTTCATGGGCAAGGAGGACACCATCCGTCAGGCGCTCAACGTCTACCGCATGAAACTCCTCGGCGCAAAGGTCAACGCCGTTGAAACCGGCACTATGACGCTCAAGGATGCGGTCAACGAAGCCATGAGAGAATGGACAAACCGCGTCGCCGACACCCACTATGTGCTCGGCTCCGTCATGGGACCTCATCCCTTCCCTACCGTCGTCCGTGATTTTCAGAGCGTGATCGGCAAGGAGATCAAGTCGCAGCTGATGGAAAAGGAAGGCAGACTGCCCGACGTCGTAATGGCGTGCGTCGGCGGCGGTAGCAACGCGATGGGCGCGTTCTATGAGTTCATTCCCAACGAGAGCGTACAGCTGATCGGCTGCGAGGCTGCCGGTCTGGGCGCTGACACCCCGAAGAACGCCGCTACCATGGCGAACGGCACGCTGGGTATCTTCCACGGCATGAAGTCCTACTTCTGCCAGGATGAATACGGTCAGATCGCGCCGGTCTACTCGATCTCCGCCGGTCTGGATTATCCGGGCATCGGTCCCGAGCACGCCAATCTTGCGGACACCGGCAGGGCGACCTACGTGCCTGTCACCGACGAAGAGGCGGTACAGGCGTTTGAATATCTCTCGCGCACCGAGGGCATTATCCCGGCGATCGAGAGCGCTCACGCGGTAGCGCACTGCATCAAGCTCGCGCCGACCATGAGCAAGGACAGCATCATCGTCGTCAATCTCTCCGGCAGAGGCGACAAGGATGTTGCCGCGATCGCGCGTTACAGAGGGGAGGATCTGTATGAATGATATTAAAAAGGCGTTCGAAAACGGCAAGGCGCTGATTCCCTTTATCACCGCCGGCGACCCGAGTCTCGCCGTCACCGAACAGCTGTTGATCGAAATGAGCAAAAACGGCGCGGATATCATCGCCATCGGTATCCCCTTCTCCGATCCGATCGCCGAGGGCGTCGCGATCCAGGAGGCTGACCTCCGCGCATTGGCGGCAGGCACCACGACCGACAAGATCTTTGAGATGGTCAAGGGCGTCCGTCCGCAGGTCGCGTGTGAGCTGGCTGTCATGACCTATATGAATCCGGTATTCGTCTACGGCGTGGACAAGTTCATGGCAAAGTGTGCGGAATGCGGCATTTCCGCCGTGATCGTTCCCGACACACCCTATGAGGAAAAAGCAGAGCTGAGCAGCGCCTGTGACGCGAACAACGTCTCGCTGATCTCCATGATCGCGCCGACCTCTGAGGACAGAATTCAAATGATCGCCAAGGACGCGCAGGGCTTCCTGTTCTGCATCCCTTCGCTGGGCGTTGCCGGCGTCAAGAGCAGCACCACCGCGCAGGATATTGATTGCATGGTCGGTATGGTTCGTTCCGTCAGCGATATTCCCTGTGCGATCGGTTTCGGCGTTGCCGACAAGGAACAGGCTAAGCTCGCCGCCCGGACGGCGGACGGCATGATCATCGGTTCCGAGGTCGTCGAGATCATCGGCAAACACGGCGAAAACTGCATAGAACCGGTTATCAACTATCTGAAAGCGTTAAAATCAGCTATGATATAAAAAAAGGGTTCGGTCGCTGACCGAACCCTTACTTTTTTACTTTTCTTTATATTCCTGTAATTTCCATTCCTTTTTCAGTTCTTCACTGATGGGGAATACGCGGAACAGCATGACGTTGTTCTTGCTGTTGGTGACGTCCTCCTGCGTGCTGAGGGCAAAGACAAAGCCGTCGTAATAGAGCGTATTGTTAGCCTCGGTCGTTGTGCGGTAGAAAATATTCTGCAAAGTGTCGAGCTTGGAGCTGTCGTAGCCGCAGGCGACCTGCGCCATCAGCGCGGTTTTCAACAGCACTTCGTCGGAATTATTGCCCTTTTCGTCCTGCGCCATGAAGTTGCTCATGGTGGTGCCGACGCCGACATTCATGATTTTTTCGCTCTCGACCTCTACGCTGGCGGTGATGTTCACACCGTAGTCGTCATAGTAGTAATACTGAATCAAAACGCCGTGATTGTCCTTTGCCGGACTGCCGTTTTCACGCCAGTTGCCCATGACGATCAGGTCGTTGTCGCCGCGCAGCTTCTTTTCGGCGTTGTACTTGGACGTAAATTCGTAGAGCGTCATGTTGAAGCGCCGTCCGTTGACGTTGGCGCTGGTTTCAACCGAGCCGGTCTCATTCAGCAGATAGGACGGCTCGTCTACCGTCGCGACGGAATGCGGCTTTTCAATTTCGATTTTGCTCTCTCCCGTTGAACAGGCGGAAAGCAGACTAATCAGCATCACAGCCGTGATAATCAAAGATATTTTTCTCATAGTCATATGGTAATGTAGGGTTTGGCAGCGACCAAACCCTACTTTTTATCACATTATTCTTCAACAGGTTCTTCGTCCTGTCCGGTTTCTTCGGCTTCCTGCGGTTCTTCCTCGTCCTCATGCGGTACTCTGGCAATGGTGACGACCTTGTCGTCCTTACCAACCTTCATCACGGTGACGCCCTTGGAAGGACGCGAGCACACACGGATGGATTCCGCCGCAATACGGATGATAATGCCGTCCTGCGAGATGATGATGATGTCGTCATCCGTGTTGACGACCTTGATCGCGGCGACCTTGCCGTAGCGGTCGATGTGGTAGTTCGTCAAGCCCTTACCGCCGCGGCTCTGCAGGCGGTAATCATCCGGGCTGGACAGTCTGCCGTAGCCGGTCTCGCTGACGGTGAGCACCAATCCGCCTTCGCGGACAACGCTCATGCCGACGACCTCATCGCCTTCACGGAGCGTAAGCGCCTTGACGCCGCGTGCCTGTCTGCCCATCTGGCGGACGTCGGTCTCGTTGAAGCGGATCGCCATACCAAGCTTGGTGGCAACGATCAGATTGGCGGTGCCGTCGGTCATGCGTACCCATGCAAGCTCGTCGCCTTCCATCAGCTCCAGCGCGATCAGACCGCCCTTGCGCGCGGTGTTGTAGGCGTTGAGCGCGATACGCTTGATGATGCCCTTGCGCGTCACCAAAATCAGGTACTTGTCCTCGTCAAATTCGGGAACGCGGATCATAGAGGTCACCTTTTCCTCCGGATCGATGGGAAGAAGGTTGGCGATATTGATACCCTTCGACTGGCGGCTTCCCTCGGGAACCTCGTAGCATTTCAGGCGGTAAACCCTGCCGCGGTTGGTGAAGAAGAGCACATAGTCGTGAGAATTGATGATGAACATCTCGGTGGCGACGTCCTCCTCGCGGCGTGACATGCCGGAGACGCCTCTGCCGCCGCGGCGCTGGAGTTTATAGGTATCCGCTGCGAGGCGCTTGACATAGCCAAACTGCGTGAGCGTGAGCACGCACTCCTGCTGCGGGATCAGATCTTCGATATCCACCTCGCCGCTGATGGCACAGATCTCTGTGCGGCGCGGATCGGCGTACTTGTTGCGAATGACCATCAGCTCTTCCCTGACGATCTCGAGCTTTCTGGTCTCGCTGGCAAGAATCTCGAGGAAATCGGCGATCTTGGCTCTGAGAGCCTCTATCTCCTCCTCGATCTTGTGGCGCTCCATGTTGGTGAGCTGTCCGAGACGCATCTGCACGATCGCCTGCGCCTGGATCTCATCCAGACCAAAGCGCTCCATCAAAGCGGTTCTTGCGCTGGGCTGGTCTTTGCTGGCGCGGATAATGCGGATGACCTCGTCGATAAAGTCGATGGCGATTTTCAAGCCTTCGAGGATATGCATTCTGTCCTGCGCTTTTTTGAGGTCAAACTCGGTGCGTCTGCGGATAACGTCCTCCTGAAACTCCACATAGCATTTGAGCATGTCCTTGAGCGTGAGGATCTTCGGCTGTCCGTCGACGATCGCCAGCATGATTGCGCCGAAGGTGACCTGCAGCTGGGTGTAGGAAAACAGCTGATTGAGCACGATCTGCGGAGACGCGTCGCGCTTGACGTCGATCTCGATATGCATACCGATACGGTCGGAGTGATCTTCGATATTGGAGATACCCTCAATGCGCTTGTCCTTGACAAGATTCGCGATATTCTCGATCAAACGCGCCTTGTTGACCTTGTAGGGCAGTTCGGTGACGATGATTTTGAAGCGTCCGTTCTTTGCCTCGACGATCTCTGTTCTGGCGCGAACGGTGATCTTGCCCTTGCCGGTGGCGTAAGCCGCGCGGATACCGGCTCTGCCCATGATGATGCCGCCGGTCGGGAAATCCGGTCCGGGCAGGCAGTCCATCAGCGCCGGCAATTCGATATCGGGATTTTCGATATAGGCGCAGACCGCGTCGATCGTTTCGCCGAGATTATGCGGCGGTATTTCGGTCGCCATACCGACGGCGATACCGCTGGAACCGTTTACCAGCAGATTCGGGAAACGGCTGGGCAAAACGGTGGGTTCCTTCAGACGGTCGTCGTAGTTGGGGACAAAATCGACGGTGTCCTTGTCGATATCGGTGAGCATTTCCATGGAGATCTTGCTCATCTTCGCCTCGGTATAACGGTAAGCAGCCGGCGGGTCGCCGTCGACGGAACCGAAGTTACCGTGACCGTCTACCAGCATGTAGCGCATGGAGAAATCCTGCGCCAGACGCACCATTGCGTCATAAACAGAGGCGTCGCCGTGAGGGTGATAGGCGCCCAGCACGGAACCGACGGTGTCGGCGCACTTATGATACGGCTTTGACGGGTCGAGACCTCTCTCATACATGGTGTAGAGGATTCTCCGGTGAACCGGTTTGAGACCGTCGCGCACATCGGGAAGCGCTCGGGAGACGATGACAGACATGGAATAGTCCAGAAAACTCTGGCGCATTTCATTTTGCAGGTCAACGTCAATGATTCTTTTTTCATTCATCTGCGGATCATTGCTCATGATATAACCTCATTCGTTTGTTGCGTTCTATCCTATAATTTTAATATTGCTGTTCATCTTTTCATACAGCTGCGGCATACGCTTTTTGGCGTTGCACGGACGGAAGGTCTTTGCGTCCACAAAGCCGTGCTCGGTGTTGCCGTAGGCAAGTTCGGTTTCCGTGCCGTCGTCGTTGATACGCTTGACGGAATAGGCAAACTCGATTCGCGCCGCCGTCAGATTGATGCACCATGTACGGACGATCAGCTTGTCCTCATACTGCGCCGGCAGCTTGAAGTGACAGGAGAGGTTGCGCAGCGGCGTCATTATGCCGGATTTCTCCATCTCGCTGTAGCTGGTGCCGAACAGACGGATAAAATCTGTTCTGCCGACCTCGAACCAGACGGGATAATTGGAATGATGCGCGATCCCCATGCAGTCAGTCTCAGCATAGCGAACGGTGATATAAGTTTTTGCGTGCATAAGATACCTCCCTGTTATAGTCGTCAGTTATCAGTTATTAGTTATTTAGTTGATAAAAAACTGACAACCCGGCGCCGAAGGCGCCAACTAATAACTAACATCTCTGTCATACATCCAAATTCTGAACGTACTTGGCGTTTTGTTCGATGAATTCACGGCGCGGCTCTACCTTGTCGCCCATGAGGATCGTAAAGGTTTCGTCGGCGGCTTCGGCGTCGCTCAGTTCTACGCGGAGCATGAGACGGGTGTCGGGATTCATGGTGGTTTCCCAGAGCTGTTCGCTGTCCATCTCACCGAGACCTTTGTAGCGCTGGATCTCCGTCTTGCCTTCGATGGTGGCAAGGATCTGGTCGCGCTCGATGTCGGAATAAGCGTACTTGTGTTCCTTGCCCTTGGTGATACGGTAGAGCGGCGGCTGCGCGATATAGACGTGACCGGCTTCGATCAGCGGCTTCATATAACGGAAGAAGAAGGTCAGCAGCAGCGTGCGGATATGGGAGCCGTCGACGTCGGCATCCGCCATGATGATGACTTTGTCGTAGCGAAGTTTTTCGAGGTCGAATTCGTCGCCGATACCGGTGCCCAGCGCGGTGATGACCGGCATGAGCTTGTCGTTGCCGTAAACGCGGTCGATACGCGCCTTCTCAACATTGAGCATCTTGCCCCAGAGAGGAAGGATCGCCTGAATCCTTCTGTCTCTGCCGCCCTTGGCGGAGCCGCCTGCGGAGTCACCCTCGACGATAAATATCTCGGTTTCGCTGCTGTCGCGCGACTGGCAGTCAGCCAGCTTGCCGGGAAGCTGCGCGGATTCGAGCGCCGATTTTCTGCGGACGCTCTCCCTCGCCTTTCTTGCCGCTTCACGCGCTCTGGCGGAAGCAAGCGCCTTTTCAAAAATTGCCTTGGAAACGGCTGGATTCTCTTCGAGATAAACCATCAGCTTGTCGCGAACCAGTTTGTCGACCATCGTGCGCACCTCGGTGTTGCCGAGCTTTGCCTTGGTCTGTCCTTCAAACTGCGCTTCCTTGAGCTTGACGCTGATGATCGCGGTCAATCCCTCGCGGACGTCCTCGCCGCTGAGGTTCTTGTCGTTGTCCTTTAACTTGCCGAACTTGCGCGCGTAGTCGTTCATGACATAGGTCAGCGCGCGTTTGAAGCCTTCCTCATGCGTTCCGCCGTCAGTGGTGTGGATATTGTTGGCGAAGGTGAGGAGATTCTCATTGTAGCTCTCGTTATACTGCATAGCGATCTCCACAGCGATCGTATCTTCCTCGTTTTTTGAGGAGAAATAGATCACGTCGGGATGGATCACCTCGAGAGAGCGCTTTTTATGAATGTACTCCACGAAGCTGCGGATACCGCCTTCGTAGAAGAAATTATTCTTGATGATATTCTCGCTGTCGCGCTCGTCGCGCAGTTCGATATGTACGCCGGCATTGAGAAACGCCTGTTCTCTCAGACGGCGTTCGAGCACCTCGTACTCATAAACCGTGGTCTCCTTGAAAATCTCGGGGTCAGCTTTGAAGCGCACCTCGGTGCCCTTGATATCGGACTTACCGATTTTCTCCAGTTCGTTGATGATCTTGCCGCGTTCATAGCGCTGAAAATAGACGTCCTCGCCGTCGCAGACCTTGACCTCCAGCCATTCGGAAAGCGCGTTGACGACAGAAGCGCCTACGCCGTGCAGACCGCCGGAGACCTTGTAACCGCCGCCGCCGAACTTGCCGCCGGCATGAAGAACGGTAAAGACGACCGTCACCGCGGGGAGACCGGTCTTGCTGTTGACGCCGACCGGAATGCCTCTGCCGTTATCGGTGACGCGGATGATGTCGCCGGGCTCGATCACCACGTCGATCTTGGAGCAGTAACCGGCGAGCGCCTCGTCGATGGAGTTATCGACGATCTCATAAACCAGATGATGCAGACCGCGCGGTCCCGTAGAACCGATGTACATACCGGGACGCTTTCTGACAGCCTCCAGACCTTCGAGCACCTGGATCTCATCGGCGCCGTATTCCTGTTCGACCTTGGTAATTTCGATATTATCTTCGTTTCTTTCGATGTTCTCTGTATTCTCCATAATTTACCTCTGTTCGTTTGCAGTGAATCGTATAAAAAACGGCGTCAGCAAAATTGCGAGTACCGCGAGTATGACATTGGTGATAAAAATTCCGATCAGGGTGATATTGCCTATCCAGACAAGGGACAGGATATTGACGGCAATACAGACGACTGCCCAGATCAGCAGCAAAAGCAGACAGCGTGTTTTTTTGACCTGAAAGCGCTTCTGACAGTGATAGCATGTTGCTTCCCTGTGAAACAGCAGCCGTCTGACCTCGCCGTAGCGGTAGACGGTGTGACAGTGTGGACAAACCGGCAGCTTCATACTCAGAACCTTCTGTTGCCGGAGAAACGGTTGCTGTCCGGACGCTTGTATTCCTTGACGTCCTCTTCTTCGGCGGCAGGTTCTTCCGCCGGTGTTTCCTCAGGCGCCTGAAAATAGTGACTGGTTCGGTTGATGATCCGGCTGCCCTCGGAATGCAGCTTCTTCAAGGGCGCGTCGTCCACGGCGTGACCTTCGCTGATATCGTCGATCACATGCACGTAGGGATTATCCTCCGTCTGCACTTCGCCGGAATAAGAGGAAATCACGTCGCTGTCGCTTCCCTGTTCCTTCACGGCGCTGCGCTCGGATTTGATCTTGCTGAACAGATCGGGATTGATCTTGAAAGCGCCGCTGTTTTCCGTCGCGCCTTCGTCCTCAGTGTCCGCCGTGAGCAGATTGTCGGAAAAGGCGGCGCCGGCGCGCTTTGCCTCCATGGTTTTCTTATACTTGCGCAGCGGTTCAAAGCGGACGAACTTCGGCGAAATGATACCGAAGACGATCAAAGGCAGCGCGACCGCCAGAATACCGAGCGGATTGTACGTCATGCGGAAATACACCCACAGAAAAAAGATGACTGCCGACAATACCGCGCAAATGATGAACACCGGAATGACCGTGCGGTTGATCACGACGCGGCTTTCTCTGCCGCAGCGCTTGCAGACATATTCCGCCTTTCTTCTGCTGTTGAACGCGGAGGAATAGGAAACCCTTCTTCCGCAGTAAGGACATTTTTTTCTTTTCATACATAGCCTCCGTCAGGGCTTGATCTCTGATAAAATGGAAGTTTTTCTCTTGTTCAGCGTCTTGGTGGACAGCTGGGAAATATAGACAATGGTTTCGCCGTTTTTGCGGCAGACCACAAAGGACTTGGGCAATTCGTAAGATACGTTGACGACCTGACCTTGCTTTTGCGCATTCGCGAGAAAATCGCGCGTCTTTTTCGACACCGTACAGGCGTCGAGGTCGAACATGGCGACGATATGCTGCGTCTGAACGACAACGTCGTTTCCGAGATGTAGGTACATAGTAAGTTATTAGTTATTAGTTATTAGTTGTTAGTTGTTAGTTGCTGGTGATCTCTTCTACTCTGCCGTTTTCGACATAGAAGATTTTTCCCTCGTTGAGTTGTTCTTTATTGCTGCGTTCACAGCAGGTAATGAATACCTGACAGCCGCGAAGCTCGTTGAGCAGATAATCCTGCCGGTCGTTGTCCAGTTCGGACAGCACGTCGTCAAAGAGTATCACGGGATTCTCCCCCATTCTCTCGCGGAGAACCGCCGCTTCCGCCAGCTTGAGCGAGAGCACGGCGCTGCGCTGCTGTCCCTGAGAGGCATAGAAGCGCGCGTTCTTGCCGTTAATCAGGATCTCGATATCATCTCTGTGAGCGCCGGCAATGGTGGAACCGGTGAAAATTTCATTCTGCAGGTTCAAGGCGCATTTTTCCTGAAACTTCCGTTTCAAGGTCATGCGGTCGTCGCTTTCTTCCGCGCCGAAGCTGGAAAGATAGCGCAGACTCAGTTGCTCGCTGCCGCGTGAGATGCCCTTGTGATAAACCGCCGCTTTTTCGGTGATCATCTTCACAAAGCCCAGCCGCTGCCGGACGATCTCCGCGCCGAGCGTGGTGAGCTGTTCATCCCACAGCGAGAGCGTCTCGCGCAGCTTGTCGTTGCGCTGCAGATCTTT
>CAMKSB010000033.1 GCA_946415335.1 uncultured Clostridia bacterium | reverse complement strand
CGCTGGATCAGCGTTGCGTCGAGGACGTTGACTGCGCCGTCAAGATTGACGTCGCCGGTTTCCGGCTTGAGGGTGAGCGCCTTGATCACGAAGGTGCCGCCGATCTCGTCGTCGTTGTTGACGCGGTACCAGTCCATCAAGTCGGTAAAGCCGCCGTTTTCGTAGAGATAACTCATGCCGGGTTCCGATTCGTTGATGAAGAGATAATCGTCCGAGGTGGTGTATACCAGCCATTCGCCGACGCCGATCGTGGCAGTCTTGCCTGTGTCGGCTTGCAGCGAGACGGCGATAGAGCCGCTTGCTTCGGGCAGGAGGAAATTGTCGATATCAATGCACAGATAGCCGGCGTAATCCGTCACGCCGCTGCCGAGCGTCGTCCATTCGGACTGATCGTCCGACGGCTTGCCGTCCTTGTCGGGAACAAAGCTGAGGGTATACGCGGCGTTGGCGCCGGTGGTCTCAAAGATGATCTTGTCGATCAGGTCAAAATCCTTGTCAAACTCAAAGTGATTGAGATAGGTGACCTCCTGCTGCGAGAGGTAATCGAATTCATAGGTCGCGCCGTAGATCTCGTTCTGCACCAGCTTTTTGTTGGCGGTGACAGGCTCAAAGGATTCCACGGTGTAGGAAGGCTTGTACTTGGTGCTGAGGATATCCTTGTCCTCGTAGGACATCCAGAAAAAGCCGCCCAGTTCATTGTTGTTGCCCCAACTGTTTTTGATCAGCCATGCGCCGTTGTTTTCCGGCGTGACGACAAAGTTTTCCTTGGGATAATCGTCATCCCAGCCGACTACCTCAATGGCATGACCGGTTTTGCTGCCGTTGTAATCGGGCGGCATATAATAGGTGAGCGAATCCTTCATCAGGCTGCCGGCGTGAGAATAGCTGGAAGCCACGCCGCCGTTGTCCATGATCGCCTTTTTGATCACATCGCGGCTCTCGCCGCCGAGATAGCGCAGCCCGGTCACGCCGTAGCGCGTCAGACCGGTCGGCACTTCATCGCCGTGTGTTTCATAGGTCAGCGTCCAGTCGGGCAGATCGCTGACCAAAACGCCGCCTGACCAGGAGGTCAGATAGCCTGCGCTGATACTGTTCACGCCGAGATCGCTGATGGAACGCACCCAGCCCTTGCCGTTAGTGCGCGTAGTAGCCCAGCCGTTCATGTGCGGCACGGACATATCCACTTCCGTCAGACCGCTTCGCAGCAGCTTGCTTTCCAGCGTTCCTGTCGCGGAATACGCCCAGCAGTCGTTGTGGCGCTGCTGCTTGGCGCTCGTCACGTAGCCGAGCTCTACCGAGCTGTAACGCGAGGGAAGCGGAGAGGTGATCTCTTCGTTATCCTCCAGCGCTGTCGTTTCGTCGGGATCGACGACCGCTGCCTGCGCCGCAACGGTGAACGCCGGGATCATCAGACCGGCAGCCAGGAGCACGGTCAGTATTTTGATGGATGGTTTCATAGCATACCTCCCAAATCATTCGGTATTTCTTATACTATAACAAAAGAAAACGGTTTTGTAAAGCATAAATCCCTGCCAAAACGCAAAGAATAGCAGCAGACTATTCAAAGGAGTATGCCTATGCAGTGGAGAACCGACTTGGCGGTAGAAGCGAGAGAGATCGCCGGAGAGCAGACGGGCGGCGTGGATTTTGAAACGCGGCATGAAGGCAGCATGGAGATCTCACGCCTGACGGTGCGGACGGAACGGGCGCGTCAGGCGCTGGGCAAGGATATCGGCACCTACATCACGATCGAGCTGCCGTCGCTGACGGATAACTTTTCCGACACCGACGAGCGCCTGCAGATCATCGGGGAGGAGATCCGGCGGCTCCTGCCGGTCAACGGTCTGCTCTTGGTCGCCGGACTTGGCAATCCGGAGATCACGCCGGATTCCCTCGGTCCCAAAACCGCCTCCCGGGTGCTCGCGACGCGGCATATCACCGGAGAGATCGCGCGTTCCACCGGACTTGACCGCCTGCGGCAGGTGGCAGTGATGACGACCGGCGTGACCGGTCAGACCGGGATCGAGACCGGCGAGTATATCCTCAGCGTCGTCCGCCGTATCCGTCCGACGGCGGTCATCGCGGTGGACGCGCTGGCTTCCCGGCGGCTGGAACGCCTCGGCTGTACCCTCCAGATCAGCAATACCGGCATTTCACCGGGAGCCGGCGTGGGTAATCACCGCACGAAGATCAATGCCGACACCATCGGCGTGCCGGTCATATCCGTCGGCGTACCCACCGTGGTCGATGTGCAGACCTTGGCGAGAGACCTGCTCGACAGCGAGTTTGAGACATCCGGCATGAAAGCGCTTTCCCCCGGCGGCAGACAGATGGTCGTCATTCCCAGAGAGATCGACCTGCTCACCGAACGCGCTTCACGCCTGATTGCCCTGTCGCTCAACGCCGCCATGCAGAACGATTTTTCACTGGCGGATCTGGTCTCGCTGATGTAGCCGCATAACCCCCTCGTTTTTCGCATATAATCAATAGAAACCATTGAAATAGGTGATTGTGTGAAAGCGAAAGGAAAATGGAGAGTGATCTGGCGTTCAACAGCCGCCGTCTGCCTGATTGCCGTGGCGGTATTTGCGCTGGGAAAGCGGCTGCCGGAGTGCTTCGCCGGAGAGGAGACCGCGCTGGCAGCCGCGGCGTTCACCCTGACGGACGGAAAATTCCGTCAGGAGCAGCAGTCAAGCCCTGTTGCGGAACCGCCGACAGTGCCGACGCAGGCGGCGGAGGAGGTCAAGCCTGCCGCCAAGGTGATACCCAAAAAGGGCAAACGCGACAAAACCGGCTACTACGATTCCTACGGCGACCATACCGGCGAAGCCAAATACAGCGTAGCCGAAAAGACCATCGGCGCGGACGATACCATGATCGAAACCGCCAGTATCCACAACGGTACCGGCATTGATTACGACTTTCCGGCGATACTCACCCGTCCGCTGACCTTTCATATCGACAAAAACGCTGCCGAACCGCAGGTGCTGATCTACCACACGCACACCAGCGAGGCGTATCTCGACGAGGATGTGGACTTTTTCTACGAGAGTTTTTATTCCCGGACGCAGAATGCCGATTACAGCGTTGTCGGCGTGGGAAACGCGCTTGCGGAAACCCTTGAAGCCAAGGGGATCCGTACCCTGCACGATACCACCGTCCACGATTCCGCCTACATAGGCTCCTACGACCGCAGCGCCGATACCGTCTATGCGGATCTGGACGAACATCCGTCCATCCGCGTCGTCCTCGATATCCACCGCGACGCGCTGGGCACCGAGGAATGCAAGGTCAAGACCGTCTTTGAGCACGACGGACAAAAGGCGGCGCAGATTATGATCCTTTCCGGCTGCGACTGCTATAATGAACGCGGCTTTGACCACTGGCAGAACAACCTCAGCTTTGCGCTCAAATTGCAGACCACCGCTGAGCGGCTCTATCCCGGCATGACGAGACCGCTGAGCTTCGACTTCTTTGCCTACAACGAGTATATCTGCGACGGCTCGCTGCTGATCGAGGTAGGCACCGACGCCAATTCCATCGACGAGGTCGAGCGAACCGCCCAATATCTCGGCAACGTCCTCGCCGAGGTATTGGAAAAAGGGTAAAACCATACAAATAAGCGCTTTTTTCAGCTTGAAAATTCCTCTTGCAATAGTGATGATTGTTTGGTATAATCAATATATATGCGAATATCGTCGGAATGGGGGATAAACATGAAGTCAAATAAGCTGCTGCGATTGATCATGGCGTTAGGCTGTGTGCTGCTGCTTGCCTTTGGCAGCGTCAGCGCTGTATTGGCGGAAGAAGAAGCGCCGACTGTCTTAGAGACGGAAACGCAGGCAGTGGAAACCGAGCCCTATACCATCCCCGAACCCGAAACCGAGCCTGTTCCCGAAACGGAACCGGCAACAGAAGCGCCTACCGAGCCGGAAACCGCTGCGCCCGAAACCACGCAGCCGCAGACGGCAGCGACCGAAGAGACGGAAGCGCAGACGGGATATATCGCAGATGTGACGGAGCGCACGCCGGACGCGACGGAATTTGTCGCGCCGACGCTGCCCAAGACCGTCAGCACCAAAAACTACACCACCAACTACGCCGCCGGCGCCATTTCATGGATCTGTGTGCTGGTCGGCATCATCGTGATCATCTCCGTCGCGGTCAGCACCACGCTGAGCGGCAAGCGAGACAGGAGCGCCGCATGACCACGCCGAAAATCGGCTCTGTGACGTTTCCTTCCCGCGTTTTCCTCGCGCCGATGGCAGGCGTGACCGACCGCGCTTACCGGGAATTGTGTATGCGCATGGGCGCCGGTTACTGCGTCAGCGAGATGGTCAGTTCCAAGGCGCTCTCCTTTCAGAGCAAAAAGAGCGAGGAACTGATGGCAATCTCCGGCGCGGAACGTCCCTGCGGCATCCAGATCTTCGGGGACGAGCCGTCCTGCATGGCGGAGGCGGCACAGCACGCCATGGCGCATCATCCGGATATCATCGACATCAACATGGGCTGTCCTGCTCCCAAGATCAGCGGCAACGGAAGCGGCTGCGCGTTGATGCGCGATCCGCAGCTTTGCGGCGAGATCGTGAGGGCAGTTACGGCTGCAACAGAGCTCCCGGTGACGGTCAAGATCCGCAAGGGCTGGGACGACGACAGCGTGAACGCGGTCGAGGTCGCCAAAATTTGTGAGCAAGCGGGCGCGTCCGCCGTGACGGTACACGGCAGAACGCGGCAGCAGTTTTATAAACCGCCGGTGGATTACGAGATCATCCGACAGGTGAGAGAATCCGTTTCCATTCCGGTCATCGCCAACGGCGACGTGGACAGCGCGCAAAAGGCGAAGGAGGTCATGGAGCGCACCGGCTGCGATCTGATCATGGTCGGACGGGCTTCCTTGGGGAATCCGTGGATCTTCTCTCAAATCAACGCCTGTCTGGCAGATCCCGAAACGCCTTTGACCTATCCGACGTTGGAGGAAAAACTCGACACCATGATCGCGCACATCACGCAGATGGTCGCCTACAAGGGCGAGTACGTCGCCATGCGGCAGGCGCGCAAGCTGGTGATCGGCTATTTCAAGGGTATGCGCGGCGCGGCGGCTTTGCGCAATGAAGCCGGCAAGCTGAGCACGCTCGACGATCTCTATCAACTAAAAGAAAAGGTAATACGCGGCTGAGCCGCCTTACATAGAGCACATTCAAGAAAGCACATAGAAAACGCAAAGGGGAAGTCAAAACATGAGTGAATTAACAAATATCGCGGCACTGGAATATCTCAAGGAATACGATCCTGCTGTCGGCGAGGCGATGGACGCCGAGCTGAAAAGACAGCGCCGCAATCTGGAACTGATCGCCAGCGAAAACATTGTCACGCCTGCCGTCATGGCGGCGATGGGCAGCCATCTCACCAATAAGTACGCCGAGGGTTATCCCGGAAAGCGTTACTACGGCGGCTGCGAGTGCGTCGACGTGGTAGAGGAGATCGCCCGTCAGCGCGCATGCGAGCTGTTCGGCGCTGAACATGCCAACGTGCAGCCGCATTCCGGCGCACAGGCAAACACCGCTGTTTACTTTGCCATGCTCGAGCCGGGCGACACCGTCATGGGTATGAACCTCAACGAAGGCGGTCATCTGACGCACGGTTCACCGGTCAACATCTCCGGTAAGTATTTCAACTTCGTACCCTACGGCGTTGACACCGAGACTCACCGCATCGACTATGATAAGGTGCTCGAGATCGCCAAGGAATGCAAGCCCAAGATGATCGTCGCGGGCGCTTCCGCATATCCCAGGATCATTGATTTCGCCAAGCTGCGCGAGATCGCCGACGAGGTCGGCGCTTATCTGATGGTCGACATGGCGCATATCGCCGGTCTGGTCGCCGCAGGCGTTCATCCCAACCCGGTTCCTTACTGCGAATTTGTCACCACCACCACCCACAAGACGCTCAGAGGTCCCAGAGGCGGCATGATCCTCTGCCGCGAGGAGTTCGCCAAGCAGATCGACAAGGCGATCTTCCCCGGCACCCAGGGCGGCCCTCTGATGCACACCATCGCGGCAAAGGCTGTCTGCTTCGGCGAAGCCCTCAAGCCCGAGTTCAAGGAATACGGCAGAAAAATCGTCTCCAACTGCAAGGCGCTGGCTGACGGTCTGCTCAAGCGCGGCTGCAAGCTGGTCTCCGGCGGCACCGACAACCACGTGCTCCTGCTCGACCTCCGCGACCATGACGTAACCGGCAAGGAGCTGGAAGCGCGTCTGGATGATTGCTACATCACCGTCAACAAGAACACCATCCCCGGCGAGCCCCGTTCTCCGTTCGTCACCAGCGGCGTGAGAATCGGCACGGCGGCAGTCACCACCAGAGGTCTCAACGAGGAAGATATGGATCTGATCGCCGAGTACATCACCTTGGTTCTCAACGACTACGAGAACAGCAAGGAAAAGGTGAGAGCCGGCGTAGAAGCTATCTGCAAAAAATATCCGCTGTACGAGTAATAGCGGAAACCGATAGGGCAGGCGGACTTTTGTCCGCCTGTCTGTCTATCTGAACCAATCCGAGGTGATATTATGCAGCCTTTGGCTGACCGTTTCCGTCCGGCGACGCTCGACGATATCGTCGGGCAGCAGCATCTGCTCGGCGCCGGCAAGCCCCTGCGCAAGATAATCGAGAGCGGCGTCGTGCCGAATCTGATTTTCTACGGTCCTTCCGGCGTCGGCAAGACCACGCTGGCGACCTATATCGCGAACAAAACGAATAAAACGCTCAAAAAGCTCAACGGCACGACCGCGTCTACCGCCGATATCAAGGCGGTCGTCGCCCAGCTGGACACCTTTGCCGGCATGAACGGCATCCTGCTCTATCTGGACGAGATCCAGTATTTCAATAAAAAGCAGCAGCAGGTGCTCCTTGAATACATTGAAAACGGCAGCATCACCCTGATCGCCTCCACCACCGAGAATCCGTATTTCTATGTTTACAACGCGATCCTCAGTCGCTCGACGGTCTTTGAATTCAAAAGCGTGCCGCCTTCCGAGGTAGAACGCGCCGTTTACCGAGCCGCAGAGCTGTTGGGCGAGGAACAGGGCATAGCCATTACCCTGGAAGAGGGCTGCGCTGCCAAGATCGCCTCCGGCTGCGGCGGCGACGTGCGCAAGGCGATGAATACCCTGGAGCTGTCCGCGATCGCCACCGACGAGGAAAACGGCGAAAAGCACATCGCGCTCGAAACGGTCGAACAGCTTGTCCAGCGCAGCGCCATGCGCTACGACAAGGACGGCGACGAGCACTACGACATCATTTCCGCCTTCCAGAAAAGTATGCGCGGCTCCGATCCCGACGCCGCCGTTCACTATCTCGGCAGGCTTCTCGAAGCGGGCGACCTGCCCTCCGCCTGCCGCAGACTGATGGTCTGCGCCTGCGAGGACGTCGGGCTCGCCTATCCGCAGCTCATTCCGATCGTGAAATCCTGCGTCGATATCGCCCAGGCGGTCGGCTTGCCGGAAGCGCGGATCCCGCTGGCGGACGCGGTGATCCTGGTCTGCAACGCGCCGAAGTCCAACTCCGCCTATATGGCGATCAACGCCGCCATGCAGGATATCCGCCGCGGCAATTCCGGCCCGGTTCCGCGTCAGCTGCAAAATAAGCATTTCGACGGCGAGGACAACCAAAACAAGGGACAGCATTATCTCTATCCGCACGACTATCCGCATCACTATGTCGCGCAGCAGTATTTGCCCGACGCGCTGAAGGATAAACAGTATTATGTCAGCGGTGACAATAAAAACGAGCAAGCGTTCCGGTCTTATTGGGAAAAAATCCGAAAAAAGTAAAAACCCATAGTGATTCTGCACAAATTCAGCTCCGATATTTCGTTACACCAAAACCGCCGGAAATTCCAATAAAGAAAAAAACGGCAATGAAAATAAGGTATGATATAATAGTAAATATAGGAGAAGTATATCCTGAATGACATTTAGTAGTATGGAGGAACACTTATGGTAAAGAAAAAGCACAAGATTTTATGCCTTGTACTCTGCCTCGCAATGCTGGTATCCGCCGTCATGGTCGGTTCGATCAGCGCTTCTGCTGCCGGCGGCAAGGTATACGCCAAGGGCGGCTCATGGTCGCAGGTCTACGTTTATATGTGGAGCGGCAGCGGTGAGTCCAAAAACGCCGAGTGGCCCGGTCAGCAGATGACCAAGTCCGGCGACGAGTGGGTTTACACCGTCAACGGCGACTATGACAATATCATCTTCAACAACGGTTCCGGCGGCAACGGCAACCAGACCTCCGACCTCTCCTATCCCGGCGACGGTCAGGTTTACGACCTCAGCTCCGGTCAGTGGTCTGCGCACAGCGGCGATGATCCGATCCCGACGGATCCCACTCCCACCACACCGACCCCGTCCGGCGATAACGTCATCTACTTCAAGAACACTGCCAACTGGAGCACTGTTAACATCTACCTGTGGACAGATGGCGGCGGCGAGCTTTCCGGATGGCCCGGTACGGCGATGAAGAATGAGGGCGAAGGCGTTTACTCCTTCACAACCAGCAAGAAATGGGCGAAGTGTATCTTCAATAACGGCGGCGACCAGACAGCTGACCTGACCGCTACCTACGGCAACATCTATGATTACGACAGCGGTACATGGACGCCCTATGTTCCCGGCGACCTGCAGATCTCTTCCTTTGCGGCTGATCCCGCCGACGAGATCTATCCCCAGACCGTCGTATCGCTGAGCGCTTCTGCCAAGACCAAGGCAGGCGGCAACGTCTACTACAAGTTCAGCGTGAGAAACGCTTCCGGCGCTACCTCTGTCATTTCCGACTACAGCACCAAGAGCACCGTTTCCTGGACGCCTGTGGCTGCCGGCAACTACACCCTGACGCTCAACGTCAAGGATGACCACGGCAACGAGGCAGACCGCGCGATCAACCTTGCTGTCAAGGCGGACACCAATCTCACCAACCCGATCATCAAGAGCATCAGCCCGGCGAACCTCAACCTTGTCAAGCGCAACGCCAAGGCGGTCGTTTCCGTCAAGGCAGGCGGCGGTCAGACCGGTACCAATCTGCTCTTCTACAAGTATATCATCACCGATCCCAACGGCGTTCAGAACACGCCTTACTACACCCTCAACAGCACCTACGAGTTTACTCCCACCAAGCTGGGCAAGTACACCGTACAGGTTTTTGTGCAGGCGTCCGATAACTCCGACACCACCAGAACCTACACCTACACCTCCACTGACAGCGAAATTGTCGATCCCACCGATCCGGTCATCACGCCTACTGATCCGGTCATTACGCCTACTCAGCCCACCACCGCTCCCGGCGGCGACGATCCCGGCGTCCTCAAGGGCGACGCGGACGGCAACGGCGTAGTCAACGTCAAGGATGCGACCTATGTTCAGAAGCACGTTGCCGAGATGGAAGACGCGCTGACGATCAACCTCAAAGCCGCCGACATGGACGGCGATGGAAGGATTACCGTTGCGGACGCAACTCTCATCCAGATTCTGATCGCTGAATAAACAAGGAGGACAATATGAAGCGTTTTTTCAAAATAAGTTGTTTGATTTTGGCGCTCGTTATTGTGATTTCAGCAGGAATAGTTACGACTATCGCAGCGGAAACTTCAGAGAAATCTGAGGTTTCCGCTGTTGCGCAAATAATCGTACATGTCAGGCTCGAAAACAAGACGCAGCCGTACATTTATTTGTGGAACTCCCTGCCCACTAACAGCGCCATGTCCAAAAGCTATCCCGGCGAGAAGATGACTTCCTCCGGCGAATGGTACAATTACACGGTCAGCAGCGTCACCAAGGTGAACGCCCTGATCACCGACAGCACCGGCAAGCAGTATTCACGCGAGCAGAAGCTCACCACCAAGGAGGGCGAGAGCACCGAATGGTGGTTTGACAAGACTCGCTGGACAAAGTACGATCCCGACAAGGTCGATCCCGTCGAGAGCGTCGATCTGCGCTCCGAGAGTATCTACTTTGTCATGACCACCCGTTTCTATGACGGCGACAAGGGCAACAACGTCCATTGCTGGGACGACGGCAAGGCGAACAACCCCGATTCCGACCCGGCTTGGCGAGGCGACTTCAAAGGTCTGGCGGAAAAGCTCGACTACATCAAGGCGCTCGGTTTCTCGGCGATCTGGATCACCCCGATCGTTGAAAACGGCTCCGGCTATGACTACCACGGCTATCATGCCATGAACTTCGGCGCTGTGGACAAGCGCTATGAGAGCGACGATTTCACCTTTGAGGATCTGATCCGCGCGGCGCATGACAAGGGCATGAAGATCGTGCAGGACGTTGTTTTCCAGCACACCGGCAACTTCGGCGAAGCCCACTTCTGTCCGCTGTTTACCAAGGATTACTCCAAGGATCTGAGCAACCTCGAGGAATCCATGATCCCGACCAAGTATTTGCTCGACTCCTACGGACTCAAATCCGCTGAGGAATACTGGGCGCAGCTTCCTGCCGTTCAGTATCAGCAGCGTCTGAACCTGATGAAGAACGTCACCTTCCCGGGCGATGTCGGTAACTCCACCGGCAACCTACCGGCAGAGACGGACTACGACAAGGCAAAGTTGTCCAACAGTGACAAATACAATCCGCATGATTACTATCACACCGGCTACTTCCAGAGTCTCAACTGGGATGACTGGACCTGCAAATACTGCCAGATCGCCGGCGACTGCGTAGACCTCAACACCGAGAATCCTGCCGTTGCCGAGTATGTGGTCGACTCCTATGGCAAATACATCGAGATGGGCGTTGACGCCTTCCGCGTCGATACCGTCAGACATATCCCGCGCGTAGCCCTGAACATCATGTTCAATCCGCAGATCTACGATATCGCGAAGGCAGCCAACAAGCCGAACTTCATGATGTTCGGCGAGATCTGCACCCGTTACACGGACGTCTGGTACCGCGGCCATGCCGAGGAATCCAGCCCGTTCTACACCTGGAAGGAAAGCAACGACAAGTGGGAAAAGGCTTGGTCATGGGGCACCACTGCCGAGGATATCAACAAAAACATGAACCTCACCTTTGACCATTATCTCGAAGAAGATAATCCCTCCAAGCAGCCTGTCTCCGACAACGCCTTCCTCAACGGTCTGTCCTATCACACGCCTGACCGTTCCAAGGCGTCCGGCATGGAAGCGATCGACTTCCAGATGCACCGTCTGTTCGGCAACGCCGGCAGCGCGTTCGGCATCGCAAAGAGCGGCGACAAGTATTACAACGACGCGACCTACAACGTCATGTACGTTGATTCACACGACTATTCTCCCGAAAGCCCCGACGAGAAGAACCGCTTCGCCGGCGGCACCCAGACCTGGGCGGAGGATCTCGATCTGATGTTCACCTTCCGCGGCATCCCCTGCGTATACTACGGCTCCGAAGTCGAGTTCCAGAAGGGCGCCGTCATCGACGTCGGCCCCAACAAACCGCTTGCACAGACGGGACGCGCCTACTACGGCGACTACCTCGAGGGCGACGTTTCCGCAACCGATTTCAGCGAATTCACCGCTTCCGGCAAGGTTGCCGAGACCTTGGAGAGCCCGCTTTCGAAGCACCTCTCCAAGCTCAACGCGATCCGCCGTGCGATCCCGGCGCTGCAGAGAGGTCAGTACACGGTCGATTCCCGCTATGTCAGCGGCGATATGGCGTATATCCGCCGCCTGACCGAGGAAGGCACCGACAGCCTTGCCTGCGTAGCCATTTCCGGCGGCGCGACCTTCAAGGGACTGCCCAACGGCAAATACGTTGACGCGGTCACCGGCGACGTCAAGAACGTCACCGACGGCACCCTCACCGTTTCCTCAATCGGTAAAGCGAACATGCGCGTGTATGTCTGCTGCGCGTCCGGCTTCACCGGCATTGACGGCGCCATCGGCGACAAGACCGGCACTTATCTGAAATAACGCAAACGAAACCGACCGAACTTTTCGGTCGGTTTCTTGACAACAGAAGCAATAAATTGTATAATAGAGACAATATATTTTTTGTGAGGTGTTACAAATGGACAAAGGATTTATTGAAGAACTGATGAAGAAAACCGGTCTCAGCCAGGCTGACGGCGAAAAGGTCGGCGAGGTGATGGAGTCCAACAACCTGTTGGGCGGCAACATCGGCGATATCATTTCCCAGATCGCTTCAAAGCTCGGCATCGGCGAGGACAAGGCGAAGGATATCTTTGAGAAAGCCAAGGAGATCCTCAGCGGCGGTCTCCTCGACAAATTTAAGAACCCCTTCGGCGGTCAATAATCCAAAGAAAAATCCCGGAAGCAATTCCGGGATTTTTGCTTTTGTATCAACCGGAAAACGCTTCCAGTAAGGGGAGCGTTCAGCTTGTCGAAAAAGTAACTTTTGTCTTTCTATGATGGTAAAATTTTAATGCAGCATGGAAGCCTTCCCCCGAGGGGAAGGTGTCGCGGCACCAAAATAAACGTTGTT
>CAMKSB010000032.1 GCA_946415335.1 uncultured Clostridia bacterium | reverse complement strand
TCAGTCTCGCGGTCAGCGGATCAGCGCCGATCGCCAACAGCTTGGAGGTGGATTCCACGACGGCGTAAGCGGAACCGTGGAAGGGGCTCCAGCGCGATACGCCGGGAATGAAGCCGTAGCTCATCGCGGTCGCGTCGTCGGTCTCGCCCTGCTCCAGCGGGATCTTTGCCGCCATCGCCTCCTGAGGCGTGAGCTGCGTCTTGCCGCCGAAGGGCATGATAACCGTCGCCGCGCCGATGGACGCGTCAAAGCGCTCGGACAAGCCGATCTGGGAGCAGACCTCGAGTCTGCCCATGTTTGCGCCGATCGCCTCCGCGAAGGGAAGGTTCTTCAGCGCTTCCGGACAAGTCTCGCGGTAGCAGTCCTCCGCCTTGGGAGCGGTGATATACGCCTTTGCCACCTGCGTAACGCCGTTGGTGTTCAGGAACGCGCGGCTGAGATCGACGATCTTGTCGCCGCGCCAGTTCATGGTCAGACGCGGGCTCTCGGTGACGACCGCCACGGCGGTTGCTTCGAGGTTTTCCTTTTCCGCCTCGGCAATGAAGGCGGCTACGTCATTTTTATCGAGAACGACAGCCATTCTTTCCTGCGACTCGGAGATCGCGAGCTCCGTGCCGTCCAGACCGTCGTATTTTTTGGTGACTTTATCAAGGTCGACCGTCAGACCGTCGGCGAGCTCGCCGATGGCGACGCAGACGCCGCCGGCGCCGAAGTCGTTGCAGCGCTTGATCAGCTTGGCGACCTTGGGATTGCGGAACAGGCGCTGGATCTTGCGCTCTGTCGGCGGATTGCCCTTCTGCACCTCCGCGCCGCAGGTCTCGATGGAGCTTTCGGTATGCGCCTTGGAGGATCCGGTAGCGCCGCCGCAGCCGTCGCGTCCGGTTCTGCCGCCGAGCAGGACGATCACATCATCAGGCATGGGTACCTCGCGGATAACGTTCTCCTTGGGAGAAGCGCCGATGACCGCGCCGATCTCCATGCGCTTCGCGACGTAGCCCTGGTCGTACAGTTCCACGACCTGACCGGTCGCCAGACCGATCTGGTTGCCGTAGGAGGAATAGCCGTTCGCCGCGCCGGTGGTGATTTTTCTGGAGGGCAGCTTGCCGTGCATGGTGTCCTTGAAGGGGATCGTCGGGTCGCCGGAGCCGGTCACGCGCATCGCCTGATAGACGTATGCTCTGCCGGACAGCGGATCGCGGATAGCGCCGCCCAGACAGGTCGCTGCGCCGCCGAAGGGTTCGATCTCGGTGGGATGGTTATGTGTCTCGTTCTTGAACTGCACCAGCCACTTTTCGGTCTTGCCGTTGATGGTGACGGGTACTTCAATGGAACAGGCGTTGATCTCGTCGCTCTCGTCGAGGTCGGGGATCATGCCCTTCTTTTTCAGGGATTTCATGCCCATCAGCGCCATGTCCATGAGGGAAACGATGCGGTCGGTGTCCTTGCCGTACACCTCGTCACGGGTGGCATAGTACTCCTTGAGCGCGTCCTCGATGACGCTGCCCAGCGCCGCTTTCTCGATCTCCACCTCGCTCAGACGGGTGAGGAAGGTGGTGTGGCGGCAGTGGTCAGACCAGTAGGTGTCGATCACGCGCAGTTCCGTCACGCTGGGATCGCGGTGTTCGGTATCGCGGAAATAGTCGCGGCAGAATTTGAGGTCGTCGAGCGTCATGGCAAAGCCCATGGTGCCGTAATACTGCGCCATTTCCTCGTCGTTCCAGTCGATGAAGCCTTCTACGCGCTTCACGTTTTCGGGAACAGGAGTCTCCATGTCAAGCGTCTTGGGCTTTTCAAGTGAAGCAAGGCGGCTCTCGACCGGGTTGATCAGGTAATCCTCCACCTTTTTGAGTTCTTCGTCAGTGATATCGCCCTTGAGCGCGATCACTCTGGCGGTGAGCACCTTGCAGCGCTCGCCCTGCGTCAAAAGCTGTACGCACTGCTCGGCGGAATCGCCGCGCTGGTCATACTGACCGGGCAGGTATTCCATCGCAAATACGCGCCAACCGTCCTCCACCGGAAGGGTCTCCTCATAGATGACGTCCGCGTTCGGCTCTGAGAGAACAATGCCCTTTGCCTCGTCATATTCTTCCTTCGTCAGCCCTTCGATATCGTAGCGCACGATATAACGCAGGTCGGTGACAGAGCGCATACCCAGGTTGTGACGAATGTCCCAAAGCGTCTGCTTGGCGACAACATTGAAGCCGTCACGCTTTTCTACAAAAATTCTGATTACGTCTGACATGACATCAGCCTCCTGTAATTCATAATTAATGATATTTTATCATAGATGATCGGGTTTTTATTTCGGGATAGGAATTATGGGTGTAAATAAAAATGGTTTGACCGAAGCCAAACCATCATTCTAAAATTCACTGAGCACAAAACGGTAAAAATCCCGGAAGCTGCCCTTGCGGTAATAGCGCAGATCCTTGTTGTCGCGGTTGATCAGGCAGTCGGTGATCAGGTAGGTGTCAAAGCCCAGTCTGGACGACACCATGTCTTCTCTGACGTCGTTGCCGACCATCAGGCTTTCCTCGGGATGGATACCACAGACCGAACAGATCTCCTCATAATAGTTGAGATTCGGCTTGCAGGCGGAGGAATTGTCGTAGGTGGTGATATACTCAAAATCGTTGACGTTCAGCCCTGCCCATTCGATGCGGCTGTATGTAGCGGATTTCGGGAAGATCGGATTGGTCGCCACGATCAGGCGAACGCCGCGGCGTTTGAGATAATTGACGCACTGGGCAGAAAGCGGCTGCACCTTGGTCGCAGCACGCGCCGCGATAAACTCGCCCCGGTAGAATTCGTCGATCTGCTCGGAAAAGACGCGCATATCCCTTCCGCAGGCACGGTTCATGGTGCGCCAGAACACGTCCTCGTTCAGACAGTTGCCGTCGTTCTCCGCCATGCGCGCAACGCTTGTCCAGATGGCGTCCATCAGCGTTTTGGCGTCAAGCTGCGTGACCGGCACCATCTGCTTGCAGAACACGGCGACGTACAACTCCACAAATTTTCTCATATCCATCGGCAGCAGGGTGCCGTCGAGATCAAACAACACATTTTTATACAAAGGGTATCACCATTTCCTATTATATAGGATATACAGCGCATTTGCAAGAGTTTTTTTCTTATTTGGAAAAAATCCGAAAAGGGACGCCGCAGCGTCCCCTTCCGGATTTAGAAGTTTTGAAATTAACGTGAAAAAACGTGGAAAGCAAAATCAGTCTCAGGATTGCTCCTGACAGTTATTATTATACTCCGCTTTTCGGAAATGTCAACAAATATTTGCGTAGAATTTCGTCATATCACATAAATAGATGTTAGTTTTTGACAAATATCGCCGTAGCATTTTATACAAGTTGACGGGTTTTATCTTCTTTGAAAAGAAAATAAAACAATTATGTAAACTTCGTTTGGACAATCCGCACAACATTCCGCTTTTGCTTACAAAAACAACGTGCGTTTTTTACAAACTTCTTTTGAGAGATTTATTGAGATTTTTTGCTGCGTGTGATAGAATAAAAGAAAAAAACAAGGGTGATTCTATGTTAAACGAGATGTATAAGCAGTTCAAAAGCGGCACCGATATCCGCGGCGTAGCGAGCGAGGGCGTTGAAGGGCAGCCGGTCAACCTCACCGACGATGTTCTCTGCAATATGGCGGACGGCTTCGTGCTGTGGCTTGCCAAAAAAGTCAACAAGGCGCCCGGCGCGCTGAAGATTGCCGTCGGCAGAGACAGCCGCATTTCCGGTCCGCATATCATGGCGCTGACGACGGAGCGCTTTTGCAAGGCAGGCGCACAGGTGATTTGCTGCGGCCTCGCCTCTACCCCGTCCATGTTTATGACGACGGTGGAGCTTGGCTGTGACGGCGCTTTGCAGATCACCGCCAGCCACCACCCCTTCAACCGCAATGGTCTGAAATTCTTCACCCGTCAGGGCGGCTTGGAGGGCAGCGATATCGAGGAGATCCTCACCTACGCGCAGGACGACTGCCATCCCGAAGAAAAAAGCGGCGGCGTGATCGAGGACTACGACTTCATGACCGACTACGCCAAAGGGCTTCGCGAGACCATCAAGCGCGGCGTGAACGCGGATGACTACGACCATCCGCTGAGGGGCTTCCACATCGTTGTGGACGCCGGCAACGGCGCAGGCGGCTTTTATGCCGACAAGGTGCTCGCGCCGCTGGGCGCCGATACCTCCGGCAGCCGCTATCTTGACCCGGACGGTATGTTCCCGAACCATGTGCCGAATCCCGAGGACGCGACGGCGATGGCTTCCATCTGTGAAGCGGTCAGAGAGAGCAACGCCGATCTGGGCGTGATCTTCGACACCGACGTCGACCGCGGCGGCGCTGTGGACAGCAAGGGCAACGAGATCAACCGCAACCGCCTTGTCGCGGTAGCGGCGGCGATCGCACTGGAGGGCAACGACGGCGGCACCATCGTCACCGACTCCATCACCTCCAGCGGCTTGAAGGAATTTATCGAAACCAACCTCGGCGGCAAACACTACCGCTACAGACGCGGCTACAAGAACGTCATCGACAAGGCGTTGGAACTCAACGAGCAAGGCGTCAACTGTCCGCTGGCGATCGAGACCTCCGGTCACGCGGCGCTCAGAGAGAATTATTTCCTCGACGACGGCGCGTATCTCTGCACCAAGATCATCATCAAGGCGGCTCAGCTGCGCGCTGAGGGCAAGGAACTCGACGCGCTGACGGCTGATTTGAAGGAGCCGCTCGAAAGCCGCGAGATCCGCTACAAGATCACCGAGAAGGACTTCCGCGCCTGCGGTGAAAGGATCATTGAACAGCTTACCGCCTACGCCGAGCAGCAGGACGGCTGGCAGCTTGCCGACGACAACCGCGAGGGCGTGCGCGTTTCCTTTGGCAAGGAAAACGGCGACGGCTGGTTCCTGCTTCGCCTGTCCGTTCACGATCCGATCATGCCGCTGAATATCGAAAGCGACAGCAAAGGCGGCGTGGACAAGATTTTGGCGCAGCTTGACGCGTTCCTGCAAACCACCACCGGACTGGAATTATAACCGCCATAAAAGGAGGCTATCATGGGAGACAGAAGCAAATATCTGGCGCTGCTCTCGGAGCAGTATCCCACCATGCGCTCCCTGCGCAGGGAGATCATCAATCTGACGGCGATCCTCAATCTGCCCAAGGGAACCGAGCATTTCATGAGCGACTTACACGGCGAATACGAGGCGTTTTTCCATATTCTGAACAACTGCTCCGGCGTGATCCGCGAGAAAGCGGAACGGCTGTTCGGCGACACGCTGCCGCCGGAACAACTCAGGGAGCTGTGTACCCTGATCTATTATCCGCGCCAAAAGCTGAGCCTCCTGCACCGCAGCGGCGAGGACACCAAGGAATGGTACGCGGACACCATCAACCGTATGCTCTCGCTCGCCGGACTGCTATCCTCCAAGTACACGCGCTCCAAGGTGCGCAAAGCCATGCCGGAGGACTATGCCTATATTCTCGACGAATTGCTTCACGCCCAACAGGACGAGGACGGCAACCAGCTGCGCTATCACCGGATGATTTTGGAAACGATATTGGAGATCGGCGCGGAGGATTTTGTGATCTCTCTCGCCGGGCTGATCAAGCGGCTGGCGGTCGACAGGCTGCATATCGTCGGCGATATCTTTGACCGCGGCGCGTCCGCCGACCGGATCATCGACCTGCTGATGACCTGTCCTTCGCTGGACATCGAATGGGGCAACCACGATATTCTCTGGATGGGAGCCGCCTGCGGCAGCGAGACATGCATCGCCAACGTGGTGCGCAACAGCATCAAATACAACACCCTGCGCACGCTCGAAAGCGGCTACGGCGTGAGTCTGCGTTCGCTGGCGCTCTTCGGCGGCCGCGTTTACGGCGGCGCTCCCATGAAGGCGGCGTTACGGGCGATCGAGGTGATTCAGTTCAAGCTGGAAGGTCAGGCGATCCTGCGCCATCCGGAATACAGCATGGAAAACCGCCTCCTGCTCGACAAGATCCACGACGGCAAGGTGGAAAGCGAAGGCGTGGTCTACGAACTGAAATACTGCGACTTCCCCACTGTCGGCGAGAATCCCTATGAGCTGACCGACGAGGAAGCCCAGATCATCGCGGAGCTGAAAACCTCCTTCCGCGGCAGCGAACGGCTGCGGCGGCATGTGGCGTTCCTCTTTGAAAAGGGCGGCATGTACTGCTGCTGCAACGGCAACCTGCTCTATCACGGCTGTGTGCCGATGGAACCGGACGGCAGCTTTGCGCAGGTCTCACTGTTCGGTGAAGCCGTCAGCGGCAAAGAATATTTTGACATGGCGGACAGCCGCGCGAGAAACGCCTTTTTCAGCGAGAAGCCAAAACAGGACGATCTGGATTTCCTCTGGTATCTCTGGTGCGGCAGGCTCTCTCCCCTGTGCGGCAGAAATCTGAAAACCTTTGAACGCGCCTTTATTGAGGACAAGACCGCCTGGGCAGAGGAAAAGAATCCGTATTATGAACTGTACTATCAGGAGGATGTATGTGAAAAAATCCTCGCGGAATTCGGGCTGTTTTCCAGATATTCGCACATTGTCAACGGTCATACGCCGGTCAGGACAGGCAAGGGTGAATTGCCGATCCGCGCGAACGGCAGACTGCTGGTCATCGACGGCGGCTTCTGCAAGGAATACCACCGGACGACCGGTATCGCCGGTTACACGCTGATCTTCAACTCCCACGGCCTGCGGCTCAAGGCGCATCAGCCGTTTGAGAGCGTCGACGCGGCGCTCAGGGATAACAAGGATATCCATTCCAGCTCCGAGATCATCGAGACTGAAAAACACCGCGTGCTCGTGGACGACACCGATTCCGGAGAAGCGATCCGCGAGAGGATCGCCGACCTGTATTACCTGCTCAAACAGCGGGAACAGCACACCGGCGACACGGTTCGCGAGAGAATGGCGGATTTCCATTTTATACTCAAGCAACGCGAACAGCGTTCATAGATAACAAAGCACCCTGAAGGTCTCAGGGTGCTTTTTCTGTGATGACTTTCCATGCTTCGGCAAGGCGGCTGAGCGAAAACGCCGCGTTTGCCGGACTGGTGGACGGCAGTTTTTGCGCAGCGATCCCGGTGGTCGGAAAGCTGTATTTCATATAAAGATTGTATGACAGCGCGCCGTTGCAGAATACGCGGCTGACACGGCTGTTTTGCAGGATTGGGCTGAAATCGTTCGGCACTACGTCCTTGACGGAGCTGTCGGAGGAACCGGTGATAGTGCAGGAATGGATGCTGTCCCACAGCGCCAGATGATGACGGAGAACCAGAGAGGTTTTTTCCTCGATCGTGATCGGTATTTCTTCGCCGTAAAGCAGGGGGATCAGCTTCCAGAAGCGGTTCTGCGGATGGCCGTAGAAGAACATCGCTTCCCTGGACTTGACGGAAGGAAAGCTGCCAAGGATCAGCGTATCGGAGTTCTCGTCGAACAGCGGCGGAAAAGGATGGATGATGTGGCTTGTCTCACTCATGGCTTCACTTCTTTTTCATGGCGCGCAGATAGGCAAAGGTCGCTTCCTCTCCCTCGTCGCGCAGCTTTTCGAGCAGGAAGCAGAGCAGTTTTTCGGTATTTTCGTGCATGCGGTGCTTGCCCTTGATACGCAGATAATAGATATAGGGTTCCTCGTCCGTGTAGTTCTTGCCCTTGTAGATCTTGCTGGCGGCTACGCGGTCGCAGAACATCTCGACAACGTATCTGACCGGCATTTCGACGTTCTCAATGGATTTTGTTTTGGGGTTGTAGTCGTTCCAGAATTCGTAGTGATGGCGGTTTCTGCCCTTGTGATGCAGCCATGCCTTTGAATAACCGTAGAGTTCGCGTTCGCGCTCGTTCGGGCTGCGGTCGCCCTGATAGAAACGCGCGCCGGGGATGAATTCGGTCGGACTGTATTTGGAAAGGTCATGGCGCAAGCCCTGCCAGAGAATGCCGGCTTTCGCGCAATGGGCGATGACCTTGTGTCTGTGTTTGGTTATCGTGCGGAAATGTTTGATCGGATGTGCCATTTTATTATCACCGCTCTCATTGTACCATAAAAATCGCGAATTGTAAAACTATTGAAAAAGTTTTTTAAAAATAGTATAATGATTATATTCTGTGAATATGAGGTTGAAATATGGTCAGAAAACCCCTACTTATCATCACCCTGCTGCTATCGTTGCTGATGCTCTGCTGCGCGGGCTTCGGACTGGCGTTAACGCTTCGGGATGCCGCGTTGATCAGAGAAGACGCCTTCTCGCAAACCGCCAAGATCGGGGAGCGTTTGCCGAACAACGTACAGCCAAGCACCTCTCCGGCATTATCGGAACAGCTGAACAGCGGCGACAGGCAGGAAACGCATACAACAGAAACAGACGAGGCGTTCGTCTATACCGCCTCCACGGCGATCGTCGATAACCTCGATGTACAGCGCAAAAATGTGGACAGCGACAGCGACCTGCCGCTCTACGAGATCCACGTCAACTGCAAGCAGAATGTGGTGACGGTATATACCTATGACGACACGGGTGAGTATTCGGTACCCATCCGCGCGATGGTGTGCTCCTGCGGCTTGGACGACGGCACGATCCGCGGCGAATACAAGACCTATTTCAAGGACAAATGGCAGAACCTGCTGAACAATGTGTACGGTCAGTACGCCACCGGCATTGAGGGCAATTTTCTCTTTCACAGCGTTCCCTATTATCACTACGAAAAACCGGACTCGCTCGAGACCGAGGAATTCAACAAGCTGGGAGAATCGGCTTCGCTCGGCTGCGTCCGGCTCTGCGTTGCCGACGCAAAATGGATCTACGATAACTGCGCGCTCGAAACCGTCGTCAGACTCTATGACAGCGACGAGCCGGAGCCTCTCGGAAAACCGGAACCGATCAAAATTTCCGATTTGGACAACGGCTGGGATCCCACCGACGAGCATGACGAGAATCCTTACGGCGGCAAAAAGCCTGAGATCAAAACGCCGAATACAACGGTGGTGACGCTGGGCACCGATTTTGATCCGCTCAAAGGCGTGAGCGCCGTGGATACCTGCGGCAACGATATCACCGGTCGGATCAAGGTGACCGGTCAGGCGGATACCAACCGCGTCGGCTCCTATCGGCTGACCTATCGCGTGCAGGACGCGCTGCACCGAACGGCGGAGAAATCCATCGAAATCAAAGTGACTTTATAAATGAATATGCAAATAAAAAAGGACAGTCCGGTTTATTCCGGGCTGTCCTTTATGCTTTGCTGTTTACGCCTTGGGCGCATTGCTCATGAAGAGCGCTTCCAGCGTCTTGGAATCGGCTTCCTCGCCGTTTTCGTCGAGCTTGCTCTTCTTCTGGAAGGCTGTGATAGCTTCCTTGGTCACGTCGCCGTAGTAGCCGGTGACGTTCTCCTTGTCGTCTATGTAACCGAGATCGAACAGGCGCTGCTGCATTGCCTTTACGTCGTCGTTCTCGTCCTCGTAGGCAAGGGTGAGGTCGTCGATGGTGATCTTGTACTGATCCGCAACCGACTTGGGCTCAGTTGCCTGCTGTGCAGGAGCAGTGGTCGCCTGGGTTGCTGCCTGAGACGCCGCCTGAGTAGCAGCCTGCGTTGCCGCCTGTGTTGCCGCCTGGGTTGCCGGCTGCGTCGCTGCCTGCGTTGCCGCGCTGTCTGCGGAAGACTTTTTGTTCAGCTCGGGATGCATGAAGTAAACCATCTTCTCGAGGGTCTCCAGCGCCGTCAAGCCCTGACGGGAGATCTCGGGACTGGTGATCATCAAGGTCTTGTTCTCGGAAAGCGCTGTCAGCTTGGAGAGCACGGCGCTCTGCTTGACCGCGTTCAGCGTTTCCTCGCTGTCGTAGAATACATAATTGGGGTTGGCGATTTTGAGGGTGTTTTCATCGACGTTATTCTGGTCGATATTGACCGCCACGTTCACCGCGCCGGTGTAGCCGATCAGCATATCCACATAGGTACCGCTGGTCATCAGGCGCAGACCGCCTCTGCCGGAGTAGAGATAGCAGGCGGTGTTGAGCACGGTGCTGTTGGTGGAGGTGGCTTCGATTTTGAGTCTCTCCATGTGCTCGATCAGCTTCTGATAGGATTCTTTTCCCTTTGTCTCGCCGGTCTTGGCGCCGCCGAGGATCTTGCCGATGGTGAGATAATTGGTCTCAAGCGCCGAAGGGCTGTCTGCAAGGGACATTTTGATGACCTTGATATCCTTGGCCTGCAGCTGATCCACCACATCATCCGGAATCGCGTTATTGGCAAAAACGACCTCCGTGCCGGCAGCGACAATGCCGTTGACGTCCGGTGAAGCCGCTGTGCCGAAGGTCGGCGCTACCGCCAGATAACTCTGGTCGACCTCGGCGCTTCTGCCGACGATCTTCGCGTCATAGCTCATATAGGAAATGATGTCCGCCGCGGAAGGGTCGAGCACCACAATGGCTTTCGGCTCCGTTTTGATGGTGATGTTGGCAACGGTAACGGGATAATTCTCGTTGGCGCAGCCGGCAAGCGGCAGTACAACTGCGCAGCACATCAGTGCCGCAAGCAGAATGGAAACAAACTTTTTCATGGCTATCTCCTCCGTTTTCAGGTATATAATGACTCGACATACTGCTTGGCACAGCGCGGCGACCTGCCGCCCTTTGCCAGCGCGAAGCGTTCTGCGCCGTTGCACAGTTCCTCTTCGCTCATCGTGATGCCGTTTTCTCGAGCCATCGCCAAAACGATAGCAAGGTATTCTTTTTTGCTCGGAATGGTGTAGCACACCGTCAGTCCGAAGCGGTCGGAGAGCGACAGGCTCTCCTGCATGTTGTCGCGGATATGGACGTCGTCCACCGAGCCCATCCGGTCGGAAAGGGATTCCTTGATGATGTGACGGCGGTTGGACGTGGCATAGATCAGCGCGTTGCGCGGTCTTGCCGCCAGTCCGCCTTCAAGCACCGCCTTGAGCGTTGTGTAACTCTGATCCTGGCTCTGGAAGGACAGATCGTCGATAAAAATGATGAACTTCATCGGCAGATGCGCCAGCTTGTCCGCCAACAGCGGAAAGTCGCGCAGTCGCTCCTTGGGCATTTCGACAATGCGCAATCCTTCGGAACGGAAATGATTGGCTACCGCCTTGACCGTGGAGCTTTTGCCGGTGCCCATATCGCCGTACAGCAGGATGTTGTTGCAGGTCTTGCCGTCGAGAAACGCCCGCGTATTGGCGAGCACCTGATCGCGCTGGCGCTCATAACCGGTGAAATCATCAAGGTCGATCGTGTCGTAATTGAGCACCGGCCGGATATCGCCGTCGCGCCAGACAAAGGCTTTGTAGCGCGCGAACATGCCGCAGCCGTTTTTGCGGTAATACGCCGCGATCTGGTCGAGCGACCCGTCGAACATGCGGAAGCTCTCGGCACATTCGCCGCACTCCCATCGGGGAAGCTCGTCGGCGATCGGGCGTATCGCGTCGATATAGCGGTACTCGCCGAGCAGCTCGTCCGCACTGAGCGTTGCTGCCGAGAGGATCGCCTCACAGTCGCGCTTTACTGCCCTGAGCAGTTCGCCGGAAAGTTCCTGATAAACGCCGCCTGCCGCCGCCTTGGTAAAGCAGTTCTCATCAAAGAGCGCCGCTTCGGTCATGGCGTAAGCAAGCCTGTCGGCGCAGCCGCGTTCGGCTATCAAAGAATAAAATTCCCCGTAGGTCTCTAAAAATACATCCGGCGTGCTGTCCATCGCACTGAGCAGCCGGTAAAAAGCGCCCGGTACGCTCCTGCGGAGGATCCCCCGAAAAACAGAGAGCGACGCGAGCCGAAGTCGTATCATTTCTACCTGTTTCATTCGCATCCGTCCAATAATGATATATATGTTATTATTTTACGCTTTTTTTACGCTTTAGTCAAGCATAATCATTGAAAAATGTCGCCCGGCAGGCGACCATTTCCGGACGATTTTGGTTTATACTGTAACCATCAAATCAAACAGGAGGTTTTCATCATGAAAAAACACACCAACAATATCACTGAAATCGTCTTTATTCTCGACCGCAGCGGCTCTATGGGCGGACTGGAGAACGACACCATCGGCGGATTCAACGCCATGCTGAAAGAACAGAAGGAGAAGGACGGCAAAGCGTTCGTGACCACCGTACTCTTTGATCATGAGCGCTTTACCCTTCACGACCGGCTGCCGATCGAGAAGGTACCGGAGATGACCGCCAAGGACTACACGGTCAGGGGCTGCACCGCTTTGCTTGACGCAATCGGCTACACGATCGAGCATATCAAGCGCATTCACCACTATGCGCGCAGAGAGGACGTCCCGGCGAGCACGATGTTTGTCATCACCACCGACGGCTACGAGAACGCCAGCAGACACTATTCCGGCCCGGCTGTGAAGAAGATGATCAACGCGCAGAAAAAGAAGGGCTGGGAATTCCTCTTTATCGGCGCAAACATCGACGCGATCGCCACCGCCAGGGATTATGGCATTGAATCTGACAGGGCGGTCAATTATCACGCCGACGCGCAGGGAACGCAAGCGGTCTTTCAGTCGGTCGGCAACGCTGTCAGCCAGATGCGCGCCTGCGCTCCTCTTCAGGCAAACTGGAGCGAGGAGATCAACGCGGATTATGAGTCCAGAAAGAAA
>CAMKSB010000031.1 GCA_946415335.1 uncultured Clostridia bacterium | reverse complement strand
GATCATCGCTTCGGCGATTTTTTCCTCTACCTCGCGGCGAATGGTATGGCGCAGATCACGCGCGCCGCTCTTGCCGCCGCAGGATTTCTTGGCGAGGTACTCGCACGCCTTGTTGTCGTAGGTAAAGGCGATGTGTTTTTCCTCCAGAGCAGGCACATACTCGCCGAGCATGAGTGAAGCGATCTCGATATAGTCCTCCTCCTTGAGAGAATTGAACACGATCACCTCGTCCACACGGGCGATAAATTCCGGGCGGAGGAAGTCGGAGAGCGCCTTCATGACCTTTTCCTTGGAAGCGTCCTCCGCGGTCTTGCCGAAGCCGAGCGCGCTTTCCTTGCTGCCGGAGCCGGCGTTGGAGGTCATGATGATGACGGTGTTCTCAAAGTTGACGGCTCTGCCGTGCGCGTCCGTCACCTTGCCTTCGTCGAGGATCTGAAGCAGGATATTGAGCACGTCGGGATGCGCCTTTTCGATCTCGTCAAAGAGCAGCACCGAATACGGACGGCGGCGCACCTTCTCCGTGACCTGACCGGCTTCATCATAACCGACATAGCCGGGTGGTGAACCGATGATCTTGGAGACCGAGTGCTTCTCCATGAATTCGGACATATCGAGACGAATCAGGGTTTCGGGCGTATCGAACAGCTGCTGGCTGAGCACCTTGACAAGCTCGGTCTTGCCGACGCCGGTGGGTCCGACAAAGATGAAGGAAGCCGGTCTGCGTCTCGGTGAGATCTGGCAGCGGCTGCGCTTGATCGCGGAGGCAAGCGCCTCGACCGCCTCGTCCTGACCGATGATCTTCTTTTTCAGTTCGGCTTCCAGATCCGCCAGCTTGGACAGCTCGTTTTCGCGGACGCGGGAAGCCGGGATACCTGTCCACAGCTCGATGACCTTGGCGATATCCTCCTCGGTGACATGGGCGATCAGCTCCTCCGGATCGAAGCCGGAAAGCTCGGAATCAATGCGCGCCAGTTGGGTGTTGACCTCGGCGAGCTTCTCATAATCGACCTCATCGGCGCCGGAGAGTTCGTCGCGCGCACGGAGCAAGGCGCCCTTTTCGTCGCGGAGCTTGTCGCTGCGTTCCAGCGCCTTGTTTCTCAGCGCAGCGCAGGCGCAGCTCTCGTCGAGCAGGTCGATCGCCTTGTCGGGCAGGAAACGGTCGGTGATGTATCTCTCGGAAAGCACGACGGTCTTGCGGACGATATCGTCGTCCACGATGACGCGGTGGTGTTTCTCGTAATATTCCTTGACGCCGGCGATAACCTCGATGCTCTGGGCAATGGTCGGCTCACCGACCTTGACAGGCTGGAAACGGCGTTCCAAGGCGGAATCCTTTTCGATGTATTTGCGGTACTCGTTGAAGGTAGTCGCGCCGATCACCTGTACCTCGCCGCGTGAAAGCGCCGGCTTGAGGATATTGGCGGCGTTCATGGTGCCTTCGCTGTCGCCGGTACCGACCAGACTATGTACCTCGTCGATAAAGAGGATGATGTTGCCGCTCTCCTTGATCTCGGAGACCAATCCCTTGATACGGCTCTCGAACTGTCCTCTGAACTGGGTGCCGGCTACCAGAGCGGTGAGGTCGAGCAGCTGGATCTCTTTGTGACGGAGACGCTGCGGCACATCGCCGGAAGCGATCCTCAGCGCGAGACCTTCGGCGATCGCGGTTTTACCGACGCCGGGTTCACCGATCAGGCAGGGGTTGTTCTTGGTACGGCGAGACAAAATCTGGATCACGCGCTCGATCTCGGTATCTCTGCCGATAATGCGGTCGATCTTGCCTTCTCTCGCCTTGCGCGTCAAGTCCTCGCAGTAGAGATTGATATGCTTGCGCTTCTTTTCCTTCTTGTCGGTCTTTTTGCCGCCGTTCGGCTGATCGGAGGACTTCGGATTATTGCCGAACATGCTATTGAAGAAGTTTGGGAACGCCGGCGCGCCGTGTGAGAAATCATCATCATCGCTGCCGGGATTTTCCTCGTCGAATCTGTCCATCTGTTCCGCGAGGTTGGCGCTGCCGAGCTGCTCCATAAGCGTGTTGAGGTCGCCGCCCTGCATGAGCGAATTCATCTGCTCCTGCACATTTTCCAGATCCTCGTCGGAAATGCCCATCTTCTGGATCAGATCCTCGACGGGCTTGATTTTCAGCTCCTTGGCACAGGTCAGGCAATAACCGGTGGTAGGAGCGTCCTTGCTGCTGTTATTGGTCACGAAAACGACAGCCTGCCGTTTTCCGCATCTGCTGCATAACATATGTATATACCTCAAAAATCATTATAGTATCAACGGCGGCAACGCCGCCGGTTATATTCTATCCTATCTGTCACAAAAAAGCAAGCGGTTCACACAAGCTTCACTTATTTTTTGCCTCTTTCAATAATCCAAAGAACAAAATCGCGTATTTTACCAGCGCGAATACCATCACTGCCGCCGTCAGCACAAAGAGCACAATGACCAGCACGTCGCTCTCGTAATTGAACGCCGCCTTTAGGAAGATGATCGTCACGACGGAAAAATAGAAAACGACCGTCGCGAATTTTCCGTACCATTTTGCCGCAGGAGGCGTGATGTGGTTCACCAGAAGGATCAGACCGCAGAGAAGCATGACGAACTCCTTGAACATCAAAATCCCCATCAGCGGCAAGAGCGACGGAATGTAGATCAGCATACAGAGCGCCACCGAAAAGAGCGTGACCTTGTCCGCGCAGGGATCGAGGATCTTGCCGAGCGACGTCACCTGATTGAGCCTGCGCGCCAAAAATCCGTCGAAGCAGTCGGTCAATCCGGAAACGCCGATGCAAATCGCCGCCGGGATATACTGCTGGTTGATGAAAAAATACATAAACGGTACAACGAGAATAAAACGCAAATATGTCAGTAAATTTGGAACGGTAAAAAGATCAGAAGGCTTGAAGCTCCACTGCTCATTATCCATTTCACTCACCCCATAATACACAATGTCTGAAAGATAACGCCGTAGGTCTGCGGATCCAGCTTGAAACTTGGGCTTGCAGAAGTCATTATAACATAAAAAATATTAATTGCAAGAAAAACAAACGCAAAACCCTCTGCAAAACCGAGAATGCCGCCGAAAAAATGATTGATACCGCTGAGTCCTGTCGCATGGACAGCGCGCAGGATCACGCGGATGATCATCTTGATGATCATCATGATCACCAGAAAGAGCACCACCATCAGCACCATGGAAAGTACGGCGATGATGATGCGGCTGAGAGGTTCTTCGATCGCCTGAGCGATCGAGCTTGCCTGATCCCTGCCGATGAACATGCCGTTCTGCAGATCTTCATAGCGGATGCCCAGCGGCGCAAAGACGGAGCTGATGATGGAATCCAGCCACTGCGGTACCGCCTCCAGCGACTTGGCGACCGCCTCGGAAAAGCCGTTTTTCATGATCTGCTCCTCCAGGCTTGCGGTGACGGACGGCTTGATGAACGTCGCGTAGATCCAGAGCGCCAGACCGTTGGAAAGCCAGCGCGATAATAGCATATTGACGATCATGCCCACCAGATTGAGCAGGGTACGGGCAATGCCTCGCCATACGCCGAGCACGGTGAAAAGCAGGATCACCGCGACGATAATAATGTCTATAATCATAAAATCTCCTTACTGCTGCGCCGAATCCGAGGTCGCGAATTTGCCGAGATTGAAGGCTCTGACCTGATTGACGCTGAGCACATAGGCGGATGTGTCGGAGGTCAGCAGCAGCGTTCTGGCGCCGGTTCCGGCGTCGCAGGCGTATTTGAGCTCTCCGGCGCTGTTGAAGGCGTAGATGGTGTTGCCGTCGAGCACCGCCATGGTTCCCTTATAGACCGAGAAGGAGGACGCGCCGTATTCGCTGTCCACCGTGGCGATCTTGTCGCCGCCGTCATTATAGCTTATGAGCGAGCAGCTTCTGCCGTCACCGCTTTTTGAAAGCGCCAGCGCGAAGGATCTGGTCGAAGGGTTGAAGCAGTAATTCGTCAGCGGTTTGTCCTCGTAGCTGACGGTCGTGTAGTTTTCAGCGCCGACAGCTACCAGATAGGCGGCTTTGGAGCCGATCAGCGCCACTCTGCCGCTGTTGATATAGGCGCTGTCGACGATCGCGTCGTCGTCGATCTTGTAGACGGCGACAGGCTCTTCTTTGGAAAAATCAAGGGTGTATACGCCGGTCTGCATACCGCCGTTGTCGCTGGTGATGCCGCTGCAGACGCAGCCGGAGCCATCGCCGTTGATTGCGACGGAATTGATGTAAAATTCCGAAAAAGAATATTTATAGATACGGTTATTGTTTTTATCAAAGGCGTAAAGCTGGCTGAGAAAGCCGTTGCCCTCGGTGACAAGGCAGTAGTTGCCGTTCGCGGCGATCGCGCCGGTATAAATCACACCCTCGGCGGTGCCGGAATACAGTTCCTTTTCGTAGGTGAGTATCTGATAGCCTACCTCGCCGAGTCCGTAGGCGAGAAAGCGGTTCTCGCAGGTTTTGAGCACCGGCTTGGAATAGCGCAGCTGGACGTTGGCAATCTCGTTGCCGGAGCCGTTGAGCGAGACAAAGGATGTGTCGGAAGCGTAGGCGACTCTGCCCTGATTGACAGTGAAGTTGCCCGGCTTGACCTCGGAACCGACGATACTGACCGGATAGCCCTTGCCGCCGTTTCCGAGCACGTCGTACGTCCACCATATCGCGATATTCTCCGGGGTGAGCCTGTCGCGGTTGAAAAACGCGAGCACAGCCAGCACCGCGATCAGCACGATCGCCGCGGCGATAATAATTTTTTTAATCGTTTTGGGAGACAGGTCGGTTTTTTCCTGTTCGTAATCGTCAAGGGGCATGTCCTCATAGCTGATGACCGTGCGCTCCTTGTTGGGCTTTTTTTCGATATACCTTCCCTTTTTCTTATGAAACATATTGAACTCCGTAATCAATAATGAACCTGATTGAGATACAATCCGCATGCCGGCGCAGTCGGTCCGGCAAAGCTGCGGTCGCGTTTTTCGAGGATCTGGGGGATCGCGTCATAGCCGAGTTTGCCCTGCGCCATATACAGCAGGGTGCCCACCATGATACGTACCATATTGTAAAGGAAACCGTCCGCTTCCACCTTCATCACCACCATGTCGCCCTCGCGCGTGACGGAAAACGCCTTGACGTTGCGCGTCAGGTCTCCGGGCTCGCGGTTGTCGAGCGTACAGAAGGAGGTGAAATCATGACTGCCGACGTAAGCCTGCGCCGCTTGGTGCAGCTTTTGCTCGTCCAGCGGATAGCGGTAATGCAGGGCGTAGCCCTCCAAAAAAGGGCTGCGCACTTCGCTGTTCCAGATCTTGTAGATATATTCCTTGCTTTTGCAGCTGTAGCGCGCGTGAAAGTCCGCAGCTACCTCTCGGCAGTCCTTCACGGCTACCGTCAGCGGCAGCCAGCGGTTCAATGCGGCGCGTAATCTCTCCGGCGGGATCGGATGGGCGGTCTTGACGCTGACGCAGTACATATTGGCGTGAACGCCGCTGTCGGTGCGGCTGCAGCCCTTGAGCTCAAAATCCTCGCCGATCACCTGCGCAAGCGCCGTCTGCAGGGCTTCCTGCACGGTGTAGGCGTTCGGCTGTATCTGCCAGCCGTGAAAACCTTTGCCGTCGTATGTGATTGTCAGCAGCAGATTTCTCAGATCGCCGCCTTCAGAAAGATGTCGCATAACACCACTCCGCAGATGATCAGCGCCAGCGCGACAAAGCACGCCGCGTCTCTCCCTGACATGCGCAGGGTTTTCATTCTTGTGCGTCCTGTTCCGCCGCGGTAACAGCGGCACTCCATCGCCGTCGCGATATCATAGGCGCGCCGGAATGCCGAGACGAAAAGCGGGATGAGGATCGGAACCAGCGCCTTGGCGCGGCGGATGAAATTGCCCGAATCCAGATCGGCGCCTCTCGCCTTTTGCGCCTGCATGATCTTGTCGGTCTCTTCCAGCAGCGTCGGCACGAACCGCAGCGCCAGCGACATCATCATGGCGATCTCGTGAACAGGAAAGTGAATTTTATTCAGCGGCTTCATCAGCCGTTCGATCGCGTCTGTCAGCTCCGTCGGCGAGGTCGTGAAGGTCAGGCAGGAACTCAGCAAAATCAGGCAGACGATGCGCACCGTGACGAAGATCGCCCGGTGGATGCCGTTCCATGTCAGCTTGAGTATCCACCATTGCCAGATCGGCTCGCCGGAGCCGTAAAACAGATTGAGCAGCGAGGTGATCAGCACGACGATGAGGATCACCTTGAGGCTCTTGAGATAAAACTTGAAGGGGATACCGCTGGAAAGCAGCAGAAAAGCCGTCACGCCGACGACGATCGCCAGCGCCGGATAGTTGAAGGTGCAGAAGATCACGGCGATCAGCGCGACAAAGCCGATCAGCTTCGTGCGCGGATCGAGCCTGTGCATCAGGCTGTTGCCGGGAAAATACTGACCGAAGGCGACGTCTCTTACCATATCTTTCCCTCCCTTTTGAGCAGCGAGGAAAGCGTATCAAACGCCTCGTCCACCGTCAGCACGCTGTCGGGCAGGTCGATCCCCTGCGCGCGCAGCGCCTGCATGATCTTGGTGACCTGCGGCACGCGCAGACCGATCTTTTCCAGCTCGTCGCCGTGAGCGAACACCTCTCTCGTGCGGTCGAGCATAAAGAGACGCGAACGGTTCATCACCAGCACCCTGTCGGCAACGCGCGCGATGTCCTCCATGCTGTGCGAAACCAAGAGGACGGTGTTGCCCTTTTCCTTGTGATAGTTGATGATCTGGCTGAGCAGCAGCTCTCTGCCCATCGGGTCAAGACCTGCCGTCGGCTCGTCGAGGATCAGCACCTCCGGATCCATGGCGATCACGCCGGCGATCGCCGCGCGTCGTTTTTCGCCGCCGGAGAGGTCAAAGGGCGATTTTTCGAGCAGTTCGGGACGCAGTCCGGTGAAATCCGCCGCGCGTCTGACCGCTTGATCGAGCTCGTCGCCGGTCAAGCCCTTGTTGGCGGCGCCGAAGGCGATATCCTTGTAGACCGTCTCCTCAAAAAGCTGGTATTCCGGATACTGGAACACCATGCCGACGCGGAAACGGATGTCGCGTATCTTCTTAGGCTGTTCCCATATATCCCTGCCGTCGAGCAAAACCTGTCCCTGAGCGGGCTTGATCAGACCGTTGAGCATCTGCACCAGCGTGGATTTGCCGGAGCCGGTGTGACCGATAATGCCGATCAATTCGCCCTGTTCAATAGAAAGGCTCACGTCGTCGACCGCCTTTTTCTCAAAGGGCGTGCCGGCGCCGTAGACAAAGCTGAGATTTTTCAGTTCCAGAACGGTACTCATCGCAGCACCTCCCGGAGCATGGCGGCGCATTCCTCTACGCCGAGAGGAATGGTCGTGATATCGGCGCCGCAGCCCTTGAGACGGAAGGCTAACTCCGCCGCCTGCGGCACATCAAGCCGGTGTTTTTTGAGCAACTCGACCTGAGAAAAAACCTCCGGAGGCGTTCCCCCGGTCAAGATCTTGCCGCCGTCCATGACGATCACGCGGTCGGCGGTGACCGCCTCCTCCATGTAGTGCGTGATCAGCACCACCGTGATGCCCAACTCGCGGTTGAGCTTGTGAAGCGTGTCCATGACCTCGTCTCTGCCGTTGGGATCGAGCATGGCTGTCGGCTCGTCGAGCACGATGCACTGCGGTTGGATCGCCAGCACGCCGGCGATCGCCACGCGCTGCTTCTGACCGCCGGAGAGCTTGTGCGGCGCATGGGTACGGTATTCGTACATGCCGACCGCCTTCAGCGCCCGGTCGACGCGCTCGCGTATCTCTTTGGGATCCACGCCGAGGTTTTCGGGGCCAAAGGCGACGTCCTCCTCGACAATGCTCGCGACGAGCTGGTTGTCGGGATTCTGCAGCACCAGACCTACCTTTTCGCGGATATCCCATGTTTTGTTTTCGTCTGAGGTGTCATCTCCGTCCACATACACCTTGCCGCTGTCCGGCAATAGCATTGCGTTGAGATGCTTGGCAAGTGTGGACTTGCCGCAGCCGTTGTGTCCGATGACCGCCACGAACTCACCCTTGCCGATGGTGAGTGAAACGCCGTCTACGGCATTCTTGACGGGCAGTCCCTCGTCAACGCTGTCATAAGAGAAGCATACGTTCTCCACTTTTATAAACATAGATTATTTCTCCCAGATTGCGGTTGACCCGCACGGTAAAACAAGTCCCGTGTCCGTCACCCTGAGTCCGATTTCATCGCTGGTAACTTGTCCTCCGAAGCGGCTTTGCAGCATCACGCCGAGGAGGTACTCCATGACCGCCGGAGAAAGTCCGGTGGTGTAGGAATTGAGGATAAAAAATATCGGGTCGTCGCTCATGACCTGACGGCACAGCTCCACCAGCGGATAGAGCTGTTCTTCGAGCTTCCAGACCTCGCCGCCGGGGCCTCTGCCGTAGGAAGGCGGATCCATGATGATACCGTCGTAGCGGTTGCCGCGGCGGATCTCACGCTGGACGAACTTCACGCAGTCGTCCACCAGCCAGCGCACGGGCAGATCGGCGATACCGCTCGACTGAGCGTTCTCCTTCGCCCACTGCACCATGCCCTTGGACGCGTCCACATGGCAGACCGTCGCGCCTGCCTTCATGCAGGCTAAGGTCGCGCAGCCGGTGTAGCCGAAGAGGTTGAGAATTTTTAGCGGCCGGTTCGCCTGCCGGATCTTTTCGGCGGCAAAATCCCAGTTGACCGCCTGCTCCGGAAAAACGCCCGTGTGTTTGAAGCCCATCGGCTTGATGTTGAAGGTCAGCCCCCGGTAGCCGATCGTCCAGCGGTCGGGCACCTTTTTATAGGTCTCCCAGTGGCCGCCGCCCTTGTTGGAGCGGTGATAGCGCGCATGGGCGCTGTACCACAGGGGATTGTTCTTTTCAGTTGTCCAGATGATCTGCGGGTCGGGACGGATCAAAATGACGTCGCCCCAGCGCTCCAGACGTTCGCCCGACGAGGTGTCGAGCAGTTCATAATCCTGCCAGTGTTCGGATAAACGCATGGTATCAGTCTTTCTTCTATATTATTCGCCGAATAGGTTCGGCTGCGTCACTGCGCCGGGAACGGCGCCCTTCGGGAAGTCGTAGCCGAGATGTCGGCAGCCTTCCGCGGTGATACATCTGCCGCGCGGTGTGCGGCTGAGAAAGCCGATCTGCATGAGATACGGCTCGTAAACGTCCTCGATCGTGACGGCTTCTTCGCCGATTGCCGCCGCGAGGGTCTCCAGTCCGACGGGGCCGCCGTTGTAGAAGCGGATGATCGCTTCGAGCATACGCCGGTCGTTCTGGTCGAGACCGAGCTCGTCGATCTCCAGACGGTCAAGCGCGGTTCTGGCGGTTTCGAGCGTGATCACGCCGTCGGACATCACCTGCGCGAAATCGCGCACACGCTTGAGCATACGGTTGGCGATTCGCGGTGTGCCGCGTGAACGGGAAGCGATCTCGATCGCGCCCTCGTAGTCGATCTTGATGCCGAGAATGCCGGCGCTGCGCGTGATGATGCTCGCGAGCTCCTCCGGTGTGTACAGTTCCAGCCGCAGCAGCACGCCGAAGCGGTCACGCAAAGGCGCTGTCAGCTGTCCGGCTCTGGTGGTGGCTCCCACCAGCGTGAACCGCGGCAGGGGCAGATGATAGGAAGCCGCCATCTGTCCTTTGCCGGTGATGATGTCGATCGCGAAGTCCTCCATAGAGGGATAAAGAATTTCCTCTACCGCGCGGCTGAGACGGTGGATCTCGTCGATAAAGAGCACGTCGCCCTCGTTGAGATTCGTCAGCAGCGCCGCCAGATCGCCGGGCTTTTCGATCGCAGGTCCCGAAGTGATGCGGATGTTCACGCCGAGTTCGTTGGCGATAATGCCGGCGAGTGTGGTCTTGCCCAGTCCGGGCGGACCGTAGAGCAGGACGTGGTCAAGGGTTTCGTGGCGGATCTTTGCCGCCTCGATATAGACGCGGAGGTTTTCCTTCGCCTTTTCCTGACCGATATATTCGTCTAAATTTTTCGGACGTAAGGGGTTGTCACCCTCGGGCGTGTCCTCGGGGATCTCCTTGGCGTCCATGATTCTGTTTTCAAAGTCAAAGTCGTCTGCAAAATGTGTATTGCTCATTTACTTTCTTCCCATCTGTCTGAGCGTCATGGCAATCAGCTGCTCGACCGGCAGGCTGCTGTCAAGCGTGGCGAGCACCGGTGCGATATCGGAAGGCGCGTAGCCAAGAACCCCCAGCGCCTCGATCGCCTTGGGAACATTGCCGGTAACAGCGTTCGCTGCTCCGGTGCTGACCGGCAAGGTATTATCGGAGGCGGCTGCCTTGGCGAGCTTGTCCTTTAATTCAAGGATAATGCGCTGCGCGATCTTTTTGCCGATACCGGGCGCGCGTGTGATCGTCTTGATGTCGTCAGTGGCGATCGCCATGGCGACCTGCTCCGGGCTTAATTCCGAGAGGATCGCCAGTCCCGCCTTGGGACCGACGCCGCTGACGCTGATAAGCGTTTTGAAGGTGTCAAGCTCCGTTTTGGTGGCAAAGCCGAAGAGCTCCATCGCGTCCTCGCGGACGTTGAGGTGGGTGTAGAGCATGACCTCCGTGCCGATTTTGATCGTTTTCAGCGTGTTGACGGTGGTCTGGCAGTAATAGCCGACGCCGCCGCATTCCACTACCGCGCCGGAAAGCGTGGTGTGGATGAGTTTTCCCCTGACCGAGTAAAACATAGTTCCCCCATATAATATCTGATCGTTTATTGATAATGTGTTCCCCTGTCGTATAGGACGCGCCGCAGTGCCGAGCCTGCCGCCTGCGCGTGACAGATCGCGATCGCCAGCGCGTCGGCGGTGTCGTCCGGCTTGGGCATTTCCTCCAGCTTCAACAGCCGGCGCGTCATCTCCATGACCTGCGGCTTCTTCGCCTTGCCGTAGCCGGTCACGGCGGTTTTCACCTGCAACGGGGTGTATTCAAAAATCGGAATTTTCAGCTTTTGCGCCGCCAGCAGGGTGACACCCCTTGCCTGCGCGACCTTGATCGCTGTTTTCTGGTTGGTCTGGAAGTACAGCCGCTCGATCGACAGCGCGTCCGGACGGCAGCGGCTGAGGATCGCGGTCAGCTCGTCATAGATGTATTCGAGCCGCGCGTTGAAATCGGTATGCGCTTCGGTCTCGACGGAGCCGTAGCCGATCGCCCGGTAGCTGTTGTTCTGAAACGCTATCGCGCCCCAGCCGACGATCGCATATCCCGGGTCAATTCCAAACACAATCAAATCAATTCCTCCGAAAATGGCATAATGGTACATTCTTAGATATTATACCACAACAGGAGAATGAGTGCAATATTTATTTCTGTTTTTCGAGTGTGACGGTGCTGCCGTTCATGCCGAGCAGGAGCGTATCGCCCTGCGGCGTATAATCAAAACCGTAGTTTTGACCAAGCGACGGGTCAAAAATGATCAGCTGCGACTGATCGGCGAGATATTTGCCCTTGATAGTCTCGCTCTCGCCGCCGTTTTCCAGATGCAGCGCCGCGGTATCTCCCGAAAAGCTCAGTGAGACCTGTCCGCCGCCCTTGAATTCCGCCTGCCAAGCATATCCGGTCAGCTCGTCGATGTAGCCGGAACGGCTCTGACAGCCGGTCAGCAACAGGATACAAGAAAATATAACGGTTCCGACAAATTTTTTCATTTTATTCCGCCCTTTCGTTATAGAATATTCCCTGAACGCGGCTTTTATTCTTTACAGTTCTGTTATTTTTCTTGAAAAGCAAAATAAAGTTTGCTATATTCATAATGGATTGGAGTGATTAGTTTGCAGAGAGAGATCACAGCCCCCTGCAATATCTTCGAAGAAAACGGCGAGGTCATGCAGGCAGGCTGGGCGAGAACACCGGTGTTCCGGCTCAACGAGGAACTGAGCAAGGCACGCGGCAAGTTTGGTGAAAAGGACAGCTATTTTGTCAACAACGGCGAGGTTTCGCTCTATCTGTCCGTCGAGAACTTCGGCACGGAGTTTTCGATCAATATCGCGGTCGCCGATCTGAAACGCGGCGGCGTGATCAGCGACTGTGTTTACAAAAAACTGCACATCCTGCGCGGCGGTCTGCCCAAAACCGGCAGCAACGGCGAGTTTTTCTACTCCGACAAGCGCATGGCGCTGCAGCTGGACAGCAACATGGACGGGCGGTTTCTCCGCTGTGAGTTTGAGGAATTCGGCGGCAGACAGCCGATGGAATTCCGGATATTATTGAAAAAAACGCTCAGCGAGAGCCTTAACGAGCTCGCTCCCTTTGAGCGCAACCGCCGGTATTTTTATTTCAAACGCTTTGCGCCGGACTATATGGCGAAGGGCACGATCCGCGTCGGCGGCATGAATTATTCTTTAGAAGAAAATAACGCACGTGCGTATTTTGACTGGACGCGTTTTTCCAAGCCGCGGCCTCACCATTATCAGCGGCTGAGTGCCGACTGCATGATCGACGGCAAGCGGTTTTCACTTTGTCTGGCAAGCCGCGTCGGCGACAACCGCTACGGCAACGAGAACTGCTTCTTCTACGAAGGCAAGCTGGAGAAACTCTCGCAGATCAACGTCAAAGGAACGCCGAACCGGATGGACAGACCGTTCTATTTCAGAGGCGGCATGTCGGCGCTGGACATCACCTTCAAGCCCTTCACCGTTCATGGCAGCGCGATGACTGCGGATATGAGCGGTACCTCGGTAATTTTCGGCAGGCTCTACGGCACGATCAACCGCGTGGACATGGAACAGCCGCTGGTGCTCGACAACGCGCAGGCGCACTTGGTTTTTTCGGAATTTTAGCCTTGCAAATCCCGGATATTTGTGCTATAATATCCTCAATACTTACTGATTCGGTGGGATTTGTGTGAAAATATCGACGAAGGGTCGCTACGCCCTGCGGATGCTGCTGGACTTGGCGGAGCATAAAAACGACGGCTATATTGCGCTGAAGGATATCGCGGCGCGTCAGAATATCTCCAAAAAATACCTGGAGCAGATCATCCCGATCCTCAACCGGTCGGATATTCTCAGCGCCAACCGCGGCTATCAGGGCGGCTACAGGCTCGCCAAATCGCCGGAGCACTACACCGTCGGACAGATTTTGCGGCTGACGGAGGGCAGTCTGGCGCCTGTCGCCTGTCTGGAACACGACCCGGTGGAATGTGACCGCGCCGACGACTGCATCACCCTGCCCGTCTGGAAGGGACTGCACAAGGCGATCACCGACTATCTGGACGGCATCACCCTGCAGGATATACTGGACAGCCAGGCGGAACGCTACGCGAACGACTATATCATTTGATGACAGACAAAAACGCTGTGAAGCCGTATAGCTTCACAGCGTTTTCTTTTTTGATCAAACCTTGCCGGCGAGCGCTCTGCCCAGCCAGATATCCGCGATATCCATCGCCAG
>CAMKSB010000030.1 GCA_946415335.1 uncultured Clostridia bacterium | reverse complement strand
GCTCTCAAACGTAAAATCAGCGTCGGCGACAAGATGGCAGGCCGCCACGGTAACAAGGGTGTCGTTTCCAGGATCCTCCCCGTTGAGGATATGCCCTTCCTGCCCGACGGTACGCCGCTCGATATCGTACTTAACCCCCTGGGCGTACCTTCCCGTATGAACATCGGTCAGGTACTGGAGGTTCACCTCGGCTACGCCGCCAAGGCGCTTGGCTGGAAGATCATGACCCCCGTATTCGACGGTGCGCACGAGGATGACATTTTCTCCGCATTGAAGGACGCCGGCTACAGCGAGGACGGCAAGACCTGGCTGATCGACGGCAGAACCGGCGAACGCTTTGACAACCCCGTCACCGTCGGCTACATGTACTACCTCAAGCTCCATCACCTCGTTGATGAGAAGATCCACGCCAGAAGCACCGGTCCTTACTCCCTTGTCACCCAGCAGCCGCTCGGCGGTAAGGCGCAGTTCGGCGGACAGCGCTTCGGTGAGATGGAAGTCTGGGCGCTGGAGGCTTACGGCGCCGCTTACACCCTGCAGGAGATCCTCACGGTCAAGTCCGACGACGTTGTCGGTCGTGTCAAGACCTACGAGGCGATCGTCAAGGGTCAGAATATCCCTGCTTCCGGTATTCCGGAATCCTTCCGCGTACTGATCAAGGAGCTGCAGTCCCTGTCGCTCGACGTCCGCGTTCTCGACCGCGACGGCGAGGAGATCGACATCAAGCAGAAGTTCGAGGAGGACGAGGACTTTGTCAATGCCGCCGATACCAACTTCGATGAGGACAGCGTCATGACCTCCATGGACGGCTACACCGTTGACGAAGGCGGCGAAGAAGGCAACATGTTTGACGAGTCCCTTGCCGACACCGAGGAGGACGATGATGACGATTACCTCGGACTCGGCGAGTACAGCACGGATGATTTTTAAGGAAGGAGTAAGATAAACCATGATTGATAACAACATTTTTGATTCCATCAAAATCGGTCTTGCTTCCCCTGATCAGATCAGAGAGTGGTCCTACGGCGAGGTAACCAAGCCCGAAACCATCAACTACCGCACCCTCAAACCCGAGAGAGAAGGTCTTTTCTGTGAGAAGATCTTCGGACCTACCAAGGACTGGGAGTGTCACTGCGGCAAGTACAAGAGAATCAAATTCAAGGGTAAGATCTGCGACCGCTGCGGCGTAGAAGTCACCCGTTCCAAGGTCAGACGTGAGCGCATGGGTCACATTGAGCTCGCCGCTCCCGTCTCCCATATCTGGTATTTCAAGGGCATCCCGTCAAGGATCGCCCTCATGCTCGACATCTCTCCGAAGGTGCTCGAGAACGTGCTCTATTTCTCCCAGTACATCGTTACCGATCCCGGCGACTGCCGCGATCTGCAAAAGTATCAGGTGCTCGGCGAAGCGGAGTACAACAACATGCGCGAGAAGTACGACGAGGACTTTCAGGCAGGCATGGGCGCTGAGTCCATCAAGAAGCTGCTCGAGGAGATCGACCTCGAAAAGCTCGCCAAGGAGCTCAAAGAGGAGCTCGAAGCGGCTACCGGTCAGAAGCGCATCCGTCTGCTCAAGCGTCTGGATGTCGTAGAGAGCTTCCGTCTCTCCGGCAACCGTCCCGAGTGGATGATCCTCGACGTCGTGCCGGTCATTCCGCCGGACATCCGTCCGATGGTCCAGCTCGACGGCGGCAGATTCGCCACCTCCGACCTCAACGACCTCTATCGCCGTGTGATCAACCGCAACAACCGTCTCAGAAAGCTCCTCGAGCTCAACGCGCCGGAGATCATCATCCGCAATGAGAAGCGCATGCTGCAGGAGTCTGTGGACGCGCTGATCGACAACGGCAGACGCGGCAGACCGGTCACCGGTCCGAACAACCGCGCCCTCAAATCCCTCTCCGACATGCTGAAAGGTAAGCAGGGACGTTTCCGTCAGAACCTGCTCGGCAAGCGCGTCGACTACTCCGGACGTTCCGTTATCGTCGTCGGCCCTGAGCTGAAGATGTACCAGTGCGGTCTGCCCAAGGAGATGGCGCTGGAGCTGTTCAAGCCCTTCGTCATGAAGCGCCTGGTCGACACCAAGGCGGAGCAGAACATCAAATCCGCCAGAAAAGCGGTCGAAAGAGCCAAGGAAAACGTCTGGGACGCGCTCGAGGTCGTCATCAAAGGCCATCCCGTCATGCTCAACCGTGCGCCTACTCTTCACCGTCTGGGTATCCAGGCGTTTGAGCCGGTGCTCGTAGAAGGCAGAGCGATCAAGCTCCATCCGCTGGTATGTACCGCGTTCAACGCCGACTTCGACGGCGACCAGATGGCGGTTCACGTACCGCTTTCCGCCGAGGCGCAGGCTGAGGCACGCTTCCTCATGCTCGCTGCCGGCAACCTGCTCAAGCCCTCCGACGGTCAGCCTGTCGCGGTTCCGACGCAGGATATGATCCTCGGTTCCTATTACCTCACCCTCGACAAAGACGGCGAGCGCGGTGAAGGCAAGGTGTTCCGCAATGTTGACGAGGTCATGATGGCATATCAGACCGGCGTGATCGAACTGCACTCCAAGATCCGCGTCCGCCGCGAGATGGAGATCGACGGCGAGATCAAGTCCGGCATCGTCGACACCACCATCGGCAAAATCATTTTCAATAATCCCATTCCGCAGGATCTCGGCTTTGTCGACAGAAGCAATCCCGAGAACATGTTCAAGTTCGAGGTTGACTTCCTTGTCGGCAAAAAGGGACTGCAGAAGATCATCGACGCCTGCATCAAGAAGCACGGTACCTCCAGAACCAGTATCCTTCTGGACGATATCAAGGCGCAGGGCTATAAATATTCCACCAAGGGCGCTATCACCGTCGCGGTCTGCGACGCCGTGATCCCGCCGGAGAAAAAGACCATCATCGCGGAAGCGGAGAAAAAGGTCGACGAGATCCGCGAGGAGTACATGCTCGGTCTGCGTTCCGATCAGGAGCGTTACGACGATATCCTGAAAGTCTGGAACCAGGCTACCGACGACGTTACCCAGCGTCTGCAGGGCAACCTTGACCGCTACAACCCCATCTTCATGATGGCGGATTCCGGTGCGCGTGGTAGTATGAGCCAGATCCGTCAGCTTGCCGGTATGCGCGGACTGATCGCGAACACCTCCGGTAAGACCATCGAGATCCCGATCCGTGCGAACTACCGTGAAGGTCTGAACATTCTCGAATACTTCATCTCCTCCCGCGGCGCCCGTAAAGGTCTTGCCGATACTGCGCTGCGTACCGCTGACTCGGGTTATCTGACCCGTCGTCTGGTCGACGTTTCGCAGGAGGTCATTATCCGCGAGGAGGATTGCGGCACCACCGAAGGCCTGGAGGTCTTTGATATCGTGGTTGGCGCTTCCAACGTCATCGAGCCGCTCAAGGAGCGCCTTGTCGGCAGATATCTGCTCAACGATTTCTGCGACGAAAACGGCAACGTGCTTGTCTCCAAGGATAAGATGATGGGCGACGCGGAAGCGGACATCATCGTTGGTTCCGGCGCGAAGAGCGTCAAGATCCGTTCCGTACTGGAATGCCGCGCAAAGCACGGCGCTTGCCGTAAATGCTACGGCGCGAACCTTGCCAACCGCATGCCCGTCACCGTCGGTGAAGCGGTCGGTATCATCGCGGCACAGTCCATCGGCGAGCCCGGTACACAGCTTACCATGAGAACCTTCCATACCGGCGGCGTCGCCGGCGGCGAGGATATCACACAGGGTCTTCCCCGTGTTGAGGAACTGTTCGAGGCAAGAAAGCCGAAGAGCCTCGCGATCATCAGTGAAATCGACGGCGAGGTGCGTTTTGAGGAAATCAAGAACGCCCGTCACGCAGTCGTCTTTAATCCGGAAACGGGTGATGAGCGCAGCTATCTGATCCCCTTCGGTTTCCGCGTCAAGGTCATGGACGGCGACACTGTCAAGAAGGGCGACAAGCTCACCGACGGTGCGGTCAATCCGCATGATATCCTCAATATTCTGGGCGCAGAGGCGGTCAATAACTACCTGATTTCCGAGGTACAGTCCACCTACCGTCTGCAGGGTGTTGAGATCAACGACAAGCACATCGAGGTCATTGTCCGTCAGATGATGCGCAAGGTCAAGGTCGACGACGCAGGCAGCACCAACTTCCTGTCCGGTCAGACCTATGACAAGAACGACGTCCTCTTTGAGAACGAGAAGATCAAAAAGCGCATTGCCCAAGGCGAGACCGGTCTGAGTCCTGCCACCTTTACCCAGCTTCTGCTCGGTATCACCAAGGCGGCGCTCGCTACCGACAGCTTCCTGTCCGCGGCTTCCTTCCAGGAGACCACACGCGTGCTCACCGACGCCGCTATCAAGGGCAAGGCGGATCCGCTGGTCGGCTTGAAGGAGAATGTCATCATCGGCAAGCTCATTCCTGCCGGTACCGGTATGCCGCGTTATACCAGAGTCGAGGTCGAATCCCCCGTCACTCATTCCGAACTGCCGGAAATGCTCTAAAAAATCACAAAAGCCGCTCCCGTATGGAAGCGGCTTTGTTGTCGATAGGAGGCTCCTATGTTGTTTCGCAGAAAACCATCAAAACGCAAGAATCTGGACGCGCAGACGCTGCTCGAATTGCGACAGTATCTGGAAATAGCGCTCAGAGACGACGTTATGCCGCCGATCAGCTACTGTATGCCTATGGCTTCGGCTCCAAGAGCCGCCGGCAACATGAGAAGCGTTCCGGCAGAGGACGTCTGTATGGCTACGGAGGAAGCGTCAGACAGCCTTGCCGAGTCGCTCGAAGCGCTCGACGAGAGCTTTGCGGAGATGCTGTTCCGCAAGATCGACGAACGCGGTATAAAGGACAGTGAGTGCTACAAGCGCGCTCACATCGACCGCAAGCATTTCTCCAAGATACGCTCCAATCCGTATTACCAGCCCAGCAAGCAGACTGCCGTTGCGTTGGCGCTCGCCCTGAGATTGAATCTCGAAGAAACAAAAGAGCTGCTGGAGAAAGCGGGCTTTGCCCTTTCACACAGCAGCAAGTTTGATATCATTATTGAATTTTTCATCCGACACGGAAGATTTGACGTCATGGAGGTCAACGAGGCGCTCTATGAGTTCGATCAGGTGTTGTTATGAGAGAACCGTCACTCGCCGATAAAATCTTCCAACTCCTCCAGCGCCACCGGATAGGTGTAGCTTTCTCCGATCTCTTTCAGCAGGACTAAGTTCACCGCGCCGTTGGCGCTTTTTTTGTCGCCCATAGCGGCTTCGGCAAGGGCCTTGGCGGTGAAGTCGTCGGAGGTAGGGAGGAGGTAGCGTTCGCAGAGCGCAGCGATCCGGTCAGCGGTGCCGGGTGCAGTCAAGCCCTTGGCTTCGCCGGCTCTGGTGATCATCACCATGCCGATCGCCACCGCCATGCCGTGGGTGATACCGGTGAAATGGTAGAGCTTTTCGATCGCATGACCGAGCGTGTGACCGAAGTTGAGCAGCATGCGTTCGCCGGCTTCCTTTTCGTCACGGCTCACGACGTCGCGCTTGATGGAAACACAGGTCTCTATCACATCTTCGAGATGGCGAAGGGCGTTTTCCTTTTCGAGAAATTCAAAGAACGCCGCGTCCTTGATACAGCCGTACTTGATGATCTCGCCCATGCCGTCGGTGATGAACTTGTCCGGCAGGGTGTTGAGCGTGTCCGGGTCGATCAGCACCGCCAGCGGCTGATGGAACGCGCCGACGAGGTTTTTTCCCTGCGGCAGATCGACGCCGGTCTTGCCGCCGACAGAGGAATCCACCTGCGCCAGCAGCGAGGTCGGTATCTGGATAAAATCAATGCCGCGCAGATAGCTTGCCGCCGCAAAGCCTGCCATATCGCCGCAGACGCCGCCGCCGAGGGCGATGATGATATCGCGCCTTGTCATGTGGAAATCCGCGAGAGTTTTGTAGATCTCGGCAATCGTGCCGAGGTGTTTGCTCTCCTCGCCGGCGTGAAAGATATGGGTTTTTGTTTCAAAACCCTGCGCCGAAAGCGAGTTCAGCACGCGCCACTGATAATGCGGCGCGATATTGGTGTCGGTGATCAGCGTGACCTTTTGCGCCTTTGAGAGCGCCTTGGCGCATTCTCCGGCACGGTCGATGATACCGCGTTCAATGTGGATATCGTATGGTTTGCCGGTGCTGACATGCACGGTTTTCATGGTGTGTCACCTCTTAAAATGTAATGAGCGCTGCGCGCTCTATTCATGCCGCATTATTCTCCTAATGCTTCCTTTACCTGATGGCCGCGCTCTAAAAGTTCGGCAAGGCGTTCCTTATCTTCACTCTTGACGGCTTCATACAAAGCGGTAAGGTTGCGGTTGAGTTCCTCTAACTCGATCAAAAGCTGTTCGCGGTTTTCCAGAAACAGCTCGCTCCATAGTTTGGAATTGATATTGGCTACGCGCGAAACGTCGCGGTAGCTGCCTGCCGAAAAGCCGCGGTGGTTCGGGCAGCTTGGACTGAGCACATAGGCGCAGGCGAGCACATGCGGCAGCTGCGACGTAAATGCGATCATGCGGTCGTGTTCGGTCGGATTCGACAGGGTGATCGTGCCGAAGCCGATATCTGTTGCGAAATCCGCCAGTTTGCGCACGCTTTCATGATCAGCGCCGCAGGGAGTGATGATGAAGCTGGCTCCCTCGAACAGTTCCGCTTCGCTCACTTCGTAGCCGTTCTTTTCCTTGCCTGCCATCGGGTGGCTGCCGACAAAGGTGAAGCCGAAGCGCTTGCTCAACTCCTTTAGCTGCGGACAGATCGCGCTCTTGATACCGGCGGAATCCGTAAGGATCGCGTCGCTGCGGATATACTTGCCGTTTTCCGCGATATAGTCCACGCACGCCTGCGGATACATGCAGAGGATCACCAAATCGGCGCGGTTCAGATCCTCCGCAGTGCCGATCTCGTCGATCGAGCCGTCCTTCAACGCCTGTTCCGCGACGGAAATCGTGCGGTTGACGCCGATAACATAGTGGTCGGTGTGCTTTTTGATCGCTTTACAAAAGCTTCCGCCGATAATGCCGAGTCCGATCACGGCGATAGTCATATCAAATCACCTCAGATTTTTCCTTCAAATTTCAGCGCCTGCACCATTGCCTGCGCCGTCTGGTAGGGCGTGCTTTTTCCGTGAACAGTGACGTCCGCTGCCTTTTGATAGAGCGGCAGGCGCTGTTCGTAGAGCGCCTTCATCGCTTCGTCCCTGTCCGGCCGCTGCAGCAGCGGACGGGTGGTATCGTGCGCCAACCGCTGACGGATGGTCTCCAGCGGTACGTCGAGCAGCACGACGGTGTCCGTCCCCTTGAATACCGCGACGTTGCGTTCAAAGGTCAGCGCGCCGCCGCCGGAGGCGACGATCAGTCCGCTGCGGCTGGCAAGCGCTTGGCACGCCTCATGCTCCAAGTCGCGGAAGCCGCTTTCGCCCTGTTGTTCAAATATCTCCGGAATCGTCATCCCGGCGGTTTCTTCTATATAATTGTCCATGTCGAGGAACTTTCTGCCGGTCATTTTGGCGAGGTTCTTCCCGACGGTTGATTTACCGCAGCCCATAAAGCCGCATAGAATGATATTGTTCATAGCGTTTCGATTATTTCAACTGCGCTGCCGCGTCAAGGCAGAGTTGGTCGATGTCTTTTTTGTCGTACTGAGAGCCGTCCCAGTGCTGATGGGCGACGACTGCCTGCCAGACGAGCATGCTCATGCCGCCTTCGGCTTTTGCGCCGTTGGCCTTTGCCCTTTTGACGAGCACGGTCTCCAGCGGATTGTAAATCGCGTCAAAAACCGCCGCGCATCTGCCGATCGCGCAGTTGTGAATCGGCTGTGCGTCGACGTTGGGATACATGCCCACGGGCGTGGCGTTGATCAGCACGTCCACCGTGCCGATGAACTGCTCCATCAAGCCAAAGCTGACCTCCGCATCCGGGATCTTCTTGGTGATATCCAGACACAGCAGACCGGCTTTGCCCACGTCCTCGCGGCGTACTGCGAATTCAAACGGCTTGCCGCGCAGGGCGATCTCATACGCCATGGTTCTGGCTACGCCGCCGCAGCCCAGGATCATGATCCTGCCGTCAAGTTCAATACCGGCGGCTTCGATCGCTTTGATAAAGCCGTCCGGATCGGTGGTAAAGCCCTTTGATCTGCCGCCGCGGTTGAGCACGGTGTTTACGCTGCCGTACATTTTTGCCTTGTCGTCGATCTCGTCAAGGAAGGGGATGATCGCCTGCTTGTGGGGAATGGTGATATTGTAGCCGTCAAGCCCTTTAAGGGTGGCTTCAAATTCGGTTTCAAGCGATTCAGGCGCGATATCCAGCGCTGAATAATCTGCGTCGATGCCCGCGAGGTCAAACAGCCGCTTGTGAATAAAGGGCGACATGGTGTGTCCGATCGGATGGCCAATCACAGCATATTGTTTTTTGGACATGAAAATCCTCCTATATCCGTAAATAAGTTTTCTCACTGTAACGGTTTTTCTATGCAAAAACCAGAAAAAATAAAAAATTTTTGAAATACATATTGACAAAAGCCGCTTTTATCAATAATATTGAAGTAGCAAAACAATTTGCTGATAACCATTGTATCATAAAATGTGTGCTTTTGTCTATACACATTAGCGCGAAAAACACTTAGGGAGGAAATTATAATGGTATTAGAAAAAGTAAAGGCAATTCTTGCTGAGCAGTTTGATGTAGACGAGGATAAGATTACCAATGATACCGACCTGCAGGAAGACCTCGGCGCTGATTCTCTGGATGTAGTAGACCTGCTGATGTCCATCGAGGACGAGTTTGAGGTTGAGGTTCCCGACGAGGAGATCGAGAACATCAAGACCGTAGGCGCTTTGGTTGCTTACATCGAGGCAAATTCCTGATTTTTTCAGCCAAGCCAAGGCGGAGCGTTTGCTCCGCTTTTTATTTTTGTGCTTGCGCGGCAATTATATATATGGTATAATTGACGGTAGATACTGCGAGGTGAAACTGATGACGACGCTGACCAAGGACGCGATCAAAAAATCCTTTCTGAAGCTGCTCAATCGAAAGCCGCTCAATAAGATCACAGTTAAGGAAATCGTGGAGGACTGCGGCATCAACCGCAATTCCTTTTATTATCACTACAGCGATATCCCGGCGCTGGTCGAGGAGATTTTCAACGAGCAGGCCGATCAGCTGGTGCAGCTCACCGATGACGCTTCGATTTATGAGAGCATCGTTATCGCGATGAATTTCAGCCTGCAGAACAAATCCGCCATGATGCACATCTATAATTCCGCCAACAAGGAGCTGTTTGACCGCTATCTCAACCGCGTGGCTCAGCGCACCGTTACCGAGTATATCGAGCACAATGCCGTGCCCTACAATATCACGCCGGAGGACAAGGAAGCGATCGTTTTCTATTATAAGAGCCTGATCGTCGGCTTCGTGGTGGAATGGCTCAGCGACGGTATGAAGTACGACCTGACCGAAAAGCTCGCCAGAGTCTGCGAACTCTTCGACGGAACCCTCGAATCCGTCATGGCAAAATGCGAGAGGGAAGCTGAAAATAAATAATAATAGAGCCGCATGGCTTTATTATTTTGAAAGATAGTTAGCTGAGGCTAACTATCTTTCGGTAGACAAAATTTCTGTTTTGCCCAAATTTGCCGCAACTAACTCCTTTTGTCCGTTTTCTTTTTGAAGATTCCGAATACAATAAATATGGAACAAACGAAAAAGGAGATGTGACACATGAAATTCGGAAAAGCGGTCGTCAAAAGCCGCGTGGTGATCCTGATCGTCGCGCTGGTGCTGCTGATTCCGTCCGTCATTGGCATGCTCGCCACACGCGTCAATTACGACATGCTCAATTATCTGCCGGAGAACCTCGAAACGGTTCGCGGTCAGAAAACCATGCTCGAGGATTTTCACAAAGGCGCGTTTTCATTTTTGATATTTGAGGGCATGGACGACAAGGAGATCGTTGCCTGCGAGGAAAAGATCAAGCAGGTCGACCACGTCGCCACGGTTTTGTGGTATGACGATCTCGCCGATACGTCTATTCCCAAGGAGTTGCTGCCCGACAAGGTTTACAATGCGTTCAACGCCGGGGATTCAACCTTGATGGCGGTGTTTTTCGACACCTCCAGTTCAGCTGACGAGACGATGGAGGCGATCCGTCAGATCCGTTCTATCGCAGGAGAAAAGTGTCTGGTGTCCGGCATTTCCGCCATGGTCACCGATCTCAAGGAACTCTGCGAACGCGAGGAATCTATCTATGTCGCGATCGCGGTCGTGCTTGCTGTTGTTGCCATGCTGCTGTTCATGGACAACTGGATCATCCCGTTTGTCTTTCTGGCGAGCATCGGCATCGCAATCCTGTTCAACATGGGTACCAACTACTTTTTGGGCGAGATATCCTACATCACCAAGGCGCTGTCCGCAGTGCTGCAGCTTGCCGTTACGATGGACTATTCCATCTTTCTCTGGCACAGCTACGGCGAACACAAGGCGCACGTTTCCGACAACAAGGAAGCCATGGCGCTGGCGATCAAGGACACCCTCGCATCGGTGGTCGGCAGTTCCATCACCACTGTCGCCGGCTTTATCGCGCTGTGCTTTATGACCTTTACCCTTGGCAGAGACCTCGGTATCGTCATGGCAAAGGGTGTGATCTTCGGCGTGATCGGCTGCGTGACGATTTTGCCCTCCATGATTTTGGTGCTCGACAAGCCCCTGAACAAGACCATGCACAGAGCGCTGATCCCTTCCACGCATAAACTCGCATCCGGCATCGTGAAGATTTTCCCTGTATTTCTGATCGTCTTTGCCCTGTTGATCACGCCGGCATATCTCGGTTATCAGCAGACGAATAATGAGGTATATTACGAGTTATCAAGGAGTTTGCCGGAGGATATGGCGAACGTTGTCGCCAATACCAAGCTTGAAGAGGAATTCGGCATGGGCAGCACCCATCTGGTGCTGATCGATTCCCGGCTGCCGCAAAAAGAGATCCGAAAAATGACGTCGGAACTGGAAAAGACGGACGGCATCAAGTACGCCCTCGGTGTAGAGAGCATTGTCGGACCGATGATACCGGAGGAAATGGTTCCCGAGTCGGTCGAAAGCGCCTTGAAGAACGATAAGTACGAAATGCTCGTCCTCGGTTCGGAATACCGTCCTGCCACCGATGAGATGAAGGCGCAGATCAACTCCCTCAACAAGATCATCAAGAACTATGATAAAAACGGATTGCTGGTCGGCGAAGCGGCGCTGACAAACGATCTGATCGACATTACGTCGGTAGACTTTGCTACCGTCAACGCGATTTCGATCGCGGCGATCTTCATTATCATCATGATCGTCGAAAAGAGCATCTCGCTCCCGATCATCCTGGTCGCTGTGATCGAACTGGCGATCTTCATCAACCTCGGTTTGCCGCATTACATGGGCGAGAGCCTGCCGTTTATCGCGCCGATTTGTATCAGCACGATCCAACTGGGCGCGACTGTCGACTACGCGATACTCATGACAACGCGGTACAAGCGCGAACGACAGTTGGGCAACGACAAAAAGACAGCTGTCATCACTGCACTGGAGACCTCGATCCCGTCAATTATCGTCAGCGCCATGGGACTCTTTGCGGCGACGGTCGGTGTGGCGATCTATTCCGAGGTCGATATGATCAGTTCGCTATGCGCACTCATGGCGCGAGGCGCGATCATCAGCATGTTCTGCGTGGTACTTTTCCTGCCGGCGATGTTCATGCTGTTCGACAAGGTCATCGGCGTGACGACGCTGGGCTTCCGCAAGAAGAAATAATATACACCCTTTACAGGAGGTTTTTCATATGCGATTCAACAAATATTTTTCGCGTGCGCTCAGCGGCGCACTGGGACTGACCGTACTGGTCAGCGGCGTCGGCGTGGCTTCCTATTCCGCCGGAGCCGAAAGCGCTGCGCCTGCGACGACCGCCGAAAAACAGCCGCAGAACAAGAGCGAAGCCGTCGCTAAAAACGCGGCGAACGCGCTCGAAAAGACCGAGACCGTCTATGTCATCGCCAAGGCGGACGGAACGCCGGAAAAGGTCATCGTCAGTGACTGGATTAAGAATACCGGCAAGGCGGACAAGATCACCGACAAATCCAACCTCACCGATATCGAGAATGTCAAAGGCGACGAGGGCTATACCATCGACGAAAAGAAAATGGTGCAGTGGGACGCCAAGGGCAACGACATCTATTATCAGGGCAAGGGCGACGCGGGCACCCTTCCCGTCGGCGTGAGCGTGAAATACATGCTCGACGGCAAACCGGTTTCCGCCGAGGAGTTGAAGGGCAAGAGCGGCAAGGTCACGATCCGCTTTGACTACACCAACCGTCAGTTCGAGACCGTCAAAATCAACGGCAAGGATGAAAAAATCTACGTTCCCTTTGCCATGCTGACCGGAATGCTGCTTGACAACGACAAGTTCCGCAACGTGGAGGTCACCAACGGAAAGGTGATCAACGACGGCTCCCGTACTTATGTTGCCGGCTTTGCTTTTCCCGGCATGCAGGAGAGCCTCGGACTCGACAAGAAGGAAATGGAACTCCCGACCTACGTGGAAGTTGCCGCCGAGGTACAGGATTTCGAGCTAGCCACCACCATGACCGTCGCGACGGCGGATCTGTTCGGCGACCTCGATACCGAAAAGGCGGACAAGAAGCTGGACGACCTCGACAAGAAGCTCGACGAATTCACCTCTGCGGTGGATAAGCTGGCGGACGGTACCTCTCAGCTGTACGAGGGCGTCGGAACGCTCCTGAGCAAGTCCGGCGAACTGACGAGCGGCGTTTCGCAGCTCTATGACGGCGCGGCTTCCCTCAAGGATGGCACCGCCCAACTCAGCCAAGGCGCTGATGATCTGAGCAAAGGCGCAAAGCAGCTCGACAGCGGCGCAGGCGATTTGAAAACCGGCGCGGTACAGCTTGACAGCGGTATGGGCGAGCTGTTCAGCGGAGCAGGCACGCTCGACAACGGCGTAGCGCAGCTGCAGGGCTATATCAGCCAGCTTGCCAGCGGACTGAGCACGATCTCCTCCAATTCCGCGCAGCTGCAGGGCGGCGCGCGTCAGGTATTCGATACCCTGCTTGCCGAAGCGAACAAGCAGATCGCGGCGGCAGGACTGGAAGCTCCGGCACTGACCGTTGAGAATTACCAGAATGTGCTCGATCAGCTGATCGCCGGACTGAGTGACGAGAGCGTGCAGGCGCTTGCCGAGCAAAAGGCACGGGCGGCAGTGTCGGCGCAGGTCAATGCTCAGCGCGACATGATCCGTCAGGCGGTGGAAGGCGCAGCCAGAAAGCAGGTCACGGAGGGTGTGCTGTCAGCGGCAGGAGTTGGTATGACCTTGGAACAGTACGACGCGGCGGTAGCCGCCGGTCAGGTTCCCGACGAGGTACAGGCGCAGATCACGACCGCCGTCGCTTCGCAGATGACCGGCATGGAATCCATGCTCGAAGCCAAGACCGACGAGCAGGTGCAGGCGCTCATCGA
>CAMKSB010000029.1 GCA_946415335.1 uncultured Clostridia bacterium | reverse complement strand
GGTTCGATCGCGATACTCGCCGTCTGGCTGCGCTCCTGTCCGAAAAACCGGCAATCGAGCCTTGCAAACGGCTTGTCAAACTGGATCAGCTCCCGGTAACTCTGCGTGCGGAACGAATGACCGCCGCAAAACAGCCACAGCGCCTCGATGATATTCGTCTTGCCTTGCGCGTTCTTGCCGTAGATGATATTCACACCCTCGCAGGGGCTGATATAGCCGTCCGCGAGATTGCGGTAGTTTTGGAATCGTAAATGCTCAACCTTCATTGGTCTTTACGGTGACGGCAACGCCGTTATAAGCCGCCGTATCTCCGTTGCGGAGTTTTTTGCCGCGCATGGTGCAGACATCGCCGTTGACCGTGACCTCTCCATTTTGGATGACGACTTTCGCCATGCCGCCGGTAGAGACAAGTCCGGCAATTTTCAGCAGATCCTGCAGGCGGATGAATTCGGAATCAATGGTAACGATATCAGCCTTCATTGGCAAGCCTCATCGGTACGACGATGCACAGGAAGCTGTCTCCCTGGACGGGTTTGATGACGATCGGCGAGATCGGACCGTTGAGCACCAGCCGGACTTCGTCGGTGTCGGCATTTTTGAGCGCGTCGAGCATGTAGCGGTTGTTAAATCCAATCTCCACCTGCTCGCCGGCGACGGTCACGCGGATGGTATCGTTTGCCGAACCGACAGCGGATGCGCAGGAGAATTTGATCTCCTCGTCGAGGAACTTGCAGCGAACGGGGCTCTGCATCCTCTCGTTATTCATCAGTGACATTCTCTCGACCGAATCCATCAGGCGGCGCGTGTTGATCACGACCTCTGTCTTGTTGGTCTTGGGAATGGTCGTCTTGTAGTCGATAAAGATACCCTCGATCAGACGAGAGATCACGCGGTAGCTTCTCACGCAGAAGGTGATATGGCGCTGACCGATGATGATGTTAACAGGCTCGTCGTCGTCGCCGAGGAGCTTGAGGATCTCCATCTGCGTCTTGCCGGGCACGACAAAGGAGTTTTCACTCGCACAATCCACCTGTTCGCGGCGGATCGCCATGCGGTAGCCGTCGATCGCGACAATGGTGAGCACGCCGTTTTCCACTTCAAAAAGAGAACCGGTATAGATGGGCTTCGCCATATTGTCGCTGACCGCGTAAACAGTCTGGCGGATCATTTCGCGTAAAATTTTAGAGCTGATCGTGATATTGTCCGTCTGCTCAAAGGTGGGCAGATCGGGATATTCCACCGGCGACATACCGGTGATCTTATAATCGGCAGCGCCGCAGTTGATATAGACGATCAGGCGGTCGTCAGTCTCGATCGTGAGGATCTCTTCGGGAAGATTGCGGACGATATCCAGAAACAGCTTGGCGCTGATGACGATCTCGCCTTCCTCTGTAACGGTGGAGTCAATATCGGTGGTGATACCGATCTCGAGGTTATAGCCCGATATGTTGAGCTTGTCGCCGTGTGCCTTGACAAGCACGCCTTCCAAAGCGGGAATCGTGGATTTACCGGAAACAGCTCTGGAAACATTCGAGATAGCCGTCTGCAAATCAGAACGCAGGCAGGAAATTTTCATGTTTGTAAACTTCTCCTATCTTAATCTTTTTTATTTTTCGTAGTCGTAGTAGGGGGTGTGAAAATATAGTAAAAGTAGGTTTTGTTCCCATGACTGTCGGAAAAAATTGTCAACAGCCGGGTATCGAAAAGACTGTGTACGGATGTGAATGCTTTTTCACACCCTGTCCTCACGATTTCATATTCCGTCCACATTCGCCCACAACGCTGACATCTCAACAGCAAACTATCGTGGAGATGTGTGAAATTGTCAGTTTTATCTGTCCTTGATATTTTTCTTCATGTCGTCCACCAGCTCACGGGTTTTGATATCCCTTTCAAGCTGTTCCTCTACCTTGGAAATGGAGTAGAGAACGGTGGTATAATGTCTGCCGCCGAAGAGATTGCCGATCTCCTTGACAGTGAGGTTGGTCAGCTCTCTGGTGATGTAGATCGCGATATGGCGCGCGTTGCTGACATTGGCTTTTTTGCTCTTCTGCTTGGTGATATCCTCCGGCGTCATGCCGTAGGTACGCGCTACCTCGTCGATGATGCGCTCGACAGTCACCTCGGGCGGTACGTCGTTATTGAGCACGTCCGCAATGACCTCCTGGACGGAGTTGAGCGTCGGCTTTTCATTATTGAGGAAGGACTTTGCCTTGAGTTTCTTGACAGTGCCTTCGAGCTGGCGGATATTGCTCTTGAGCTTGTTGGCGATATATTCGCAGATCTCATTGGATAGATCGAGGTCGAGCAGCTCGGCTTTTCTCTTTATAATGGCGATTCGCGTCTCAAAGTCCGGCGGCTGGATGTCCGCGATCAGATCCTGTTCAAAGCGTGAACGCAAACGGTCGTCAAGGGTACGGATCTCCTTCGGCGGACGGTCGGAGGTCAGCACGATCTGCTTGTGCGCTTCATGCAGCGCGTTGAAGGTGTGGAAGAATTCCTCCTGCGTGCTCTCTTTGCCGCCGATAAACTGGATATCGTCCACCAGCAGCACGTCCGCGTTGCGGTACTTGTGACGGAATTCCGCCATCTTGGCAAGACGCAGGGATTCGATCAGCTCGTTGGTAAAGTCGTCGCCCTTGATATAACAGATGACCTTGGAGGGATCATTTTTCTTGATCTCGTTGCCGATCGCGTACAGCAGGTGGGTTTTGCCCAGACCGGAATTGCCGTGCAGAAACAGGGGATTGTACGCCTTTGACGGATTGGTCGCGACGGCTAAGCAAGCCGCGTGTGCAAATTTGTTGGAAGGACCGACAATGAAGGTATCAAAGGTATATTCATAGTTGGTGTCGGTGGTTTCCTCAATGATCTTCTGTACCGGCGGCGCGATGTTCGCCTCCGCGGGGGTTTGCAGATCGATATTGAATTTGTTGTCGAAGATCGCCTCGAACGCTTCATTGAGCAGCGGTATGTAACAGCGCTTGATGGTCTGGCGATGAAAGTCGTTTGGCACCAGCAGGTAAGCAGTGTTATTGTCAAAGTCGAGCCGCAGCGGTTTGATACGGCTGATCCAGGTGTTATAGGCAACCTCGGTGATCTTGTTCTGGCAGTAAGAGCAAATGAGCTCCCACGCGTCGTTGAATGAATCCATAAGTCTGTTTTACCTTTCCTTTCTCATTCAAAGAGAGCACAGCCGTTCACCGCTTTTTGACAGCGGCATGACGCAGAACATTTGGGTGCGTTTCCTTTTTAAATATAGGCGCACCGGCTCTCTGAATGCCTCATTTCGCAAATTAACCCATAATAATGATTATACATGATTAAGTATACTACGAAATGTGGAAAAATGCAAGGGAAAGATTAACGACAAAGTGGCAGGCATAAAGCGCAGAAAAAAACTCTAATCCTTTCTCCACAACATCTTGTCCTTTTGCTCAAACCATTCACAGGATATGGAAAAATGGCTTGAAAATTGGAAATATTCAAATTTCCAAGTCAGAAAATACTTGACGAAACCGGGAAAATAAGCTATAATGCTATATTGCAAGGCTATGTTTTGAAGGGAGGGTTTCGCTTATGTTGAGAACATATCAGCCTAAGAAGCTCCACAGAAAGAAGGAGCACGGCTTCAGAAAAAGAATGGCTACATCTAACGGCAGAAAAGTTTTAGCCAGAAGAAGAGCAAAAGGCAGAAAAAGGTTGTCTTACTAAAGAAAAGGCCACTTTTCAATGTGGTCTTTCTTTATATGCGGCGTGATTTGGAGTGTTTGTCATGGCACGATATGTGACAATCAAGGAAAACCGGGATTTTTCGCGGATCTACCGCAGGGGAAAATCTTTTGTCAGCCCTGTGCTGGTGACCTATGTGGTCAAAAGCAGGGGAGACAAGCCGCGTTACGGAATTACCACAGGAAAGAAAATCGGCAACGCTGTCACAAGGTCAAGGGCAAGACGTGTGATCAGAGCCGCTTATGACGCACTCTATCCGCAGCTTCGTCCGGGTTATGACCTGATTTTTGTCGCAAGAGGAAAGACGCCTCACGTCAAGAGCACCGTCGTGCAGAAGGCAATGCGGCAGCAGCTGCAGCAGGCAGGCGTATTGCGCCTAAACAGTGGTGAAGTATCATGAAAAAGATTCTCATTGCACTGATCAAATTTTATCGTGCCGCCATTTCTCCGTATACACGCGCGCACTGCAAGTATATCCCGACCTGCTCCCAGTATGGACTGGAGGCGATCGAGCGCTTTGGAGCGCTCAAGGGAAGTGCGCTCACCATCTGGAGGATCCTGCGCTGCAATCCCTTTTCAAAGGGAGGGTACGACCCCGTACCTGAAAAATGAACCATCAAAAGCGAGGTAATCTATGCAAATTTTCGGCTTTTTAGGAAGCATCCTCGGTTATATTCTGTGGGCAGCTTTCTATGTTCTTCACAATTTCGGACTCGCGATCATTGTATTCACCATTATCGTCAAGCTGGTGCTTTTCCCATTCTCGGTAAAACAGCAGAAGTCGATGGCGGGTACAGCCAGACTATCTAAGAAGCAAAAAGAACTCCAGGAGAAATACGGCAACAACCGGCAGCTGCTCCAGGAGGAAATGAACAAGCTCTATGAAAAAGAAGGCATCAAGCCGATGGGCGGTTGTCTGACAACCATTATCCCGATGCTTGTTCTCTTCGGCGTATTCTACGCCGTCGCCTATCCGCTCACCAACACACTCCACCTCAATGCGGATCACGTGAATCAGGCAGTCAGCTACATATCCACGATTCCGGGCTATGTAACCACTACCAACACCACCTACCAGCAGATCGCACTGATTCAAATTTTCCCGAATATCGTCAACACACCGACCATTCAGAGCCTTTTCACTCCCGCCGATATCGCGCAGATCAATATGTTTGCCGGCGGTTTTGACATGCTCGGCTTTGACTTGCTCAAGGTTCCGGCTGACCAGGGCTTCTGGTCTTGGTATCTGGTGTTCCCGGTGTTATGCTTCCTGTCAAACGTCGGCTCTCAGTTCATTATGACGAGAGTCAACAAGAATATGATGGGCCAGCAGCAGGGTTGTATGAAGGTCGTTATGTACCTGTTGCCCCTGTTTTCAGCGTATATCGCCTATTCCGTACCCTGCGCCATGGCGTTCTACTGGATCATTTCAGCGCTTCTCAGCCTGGTTCAGTCCATCGTACTCGCCAAGATCTTCAGCCCGGCAAAAATGACGGCCAACAGCGAAGCCAGACATGCGGCGCTGCTGTTCCAGAATGAAGCGCAGGTTCCTTACGTTTACGCTCCGAGAGAGACTGCATCTGATTCGGGAAATACCGGTAAGAAGAAAAAGAAAAAATAATTTTTTAGTTTTGAAATTAAATTTCTCCTGATTTCGGAGAAAATAACAGAGGTTATTTAACAATGATAAAAGAAGCTATTTGCGAAGGCTCCGACGTACAGAGCGCTCTCGAGAAGGCAAAGGTTCAGCTTGGTCTTGACGACACTTCCGATTATGAGTTTGAGATCATTCAAACAGAGGAAAAGAAAAGATTCGGTCTTTTCGGCGGCAAGCCCGCGATCGTCAAGGTATTCATCAAGGATACGCCCGACGACAGAGCAGAGCAGTTCCTCAGAGACGTGCTCAACAAGATGACGCTCGAAAGCATTCAGATTGAAAAGAAGACCGACGAAAACGCGGTCGAGTTCGACCTTTCCGGCGAGGATGTCGGCTTTGTGATCGGCAGAAGAGGCGAGACGCTCGACGCGCTCCAGTACCTCACCAGTCTGGTAGCCAATCACGGCGAAGATCCTTATATCAAGGTGACCGTCAACACTGGCAACTACCGTGAAAAGAGAGAAAAAACCCTTGAGATCCTCGGCAGAAAGCTCGCCTACAAGGCGATCAAGACCGGCAGAAAGACCAGCCTGGAACCGATGAATCCCTATGAGAGAAGGATCATTCATACGGCGGTTCAGAAGGTTAACGGCGCGATTTCATGGAGCGAGGGTGAGAACGCTGCGCGTCATGTTGTGATCGGTCCCGATCCCAAGGTAAAGTCCAATGTCCGCTCGGGCGGTTACAACCGCGGCAGAGGCGGCAAGCGTCCGTATAACGGCGGCAGAAAGAATAACGCCCCGGCGCCTGTTAATCCCGACAGAGTACCGCTCAATGAAGGCGGCGAAACAGGTCTTTACGGCAGAATCGATAAGTAATTTTTTTGAAAAAGAGCGGAGCTTTTCCGCTCTTTTGTTTTATATTGATTATGAATAATGAACATAGTACCATCGCCGCCATCAGCACCGCGCAGGGTGAAGGCGGCATCGGCGTCATTCGTATTTCCGGTGAGGAAGCGATCACGGTCGCCGATCAAATATTTCAAAATATCAACGGCAAACGTCTGTGTAATATGAAGGGTTATACCGCCGCCTTCGGCAAGGTGATCGCCGACGGCGAGGAGATCGACGAAGCGGTCGCGCTGGTGTTCCGTGCGCCTCATAGTTATACCGGTGAAAACGTCGTCGAGCTGAGCTGTCACGGCGGCATCTACCTGACGCGTCAGGTGCTCCGAGCTGCTTTGGAAGCCGGCGCGGTTCCGGCGCAGGCGGGCGAGTTTACCAAGAGAGCGTTTCTCAACGGCAAGATCGACTTGACCGAAGCGGAATCCGTCATGGATCTGATCAGCGCCAAGAGCCGCAGCGCCGCAAGGTCTGCTTTGTATGTCAAGGAAGGCGCTCTCCGCAGGAGGATCAGCGGCATCAAGGACGACTTGCTTTCGCTGACAGCCCATCTGTCTGCCTGGGCGGATTATCCGGAAGAAGACATTGCCGACGTGAACGACGAGATGATCTTTGACGTCTGCGACAAGGCGATCGACTCCTTAAAAAACTTGCTCAGCACCTACGACAGCGGACAGGCGGTCAAGCAGGGAATCGACACCGTTATTGCCGGCAGACCGAACGTCGGAAAAAGCACCCTGATGAACCTGCTGTCCGGCTATGAAAAAAGCATCGTCACCGAGATCCCCGGTACCACGCGCGACGTGGTGGAGGACACCGTACTGGTCGGTGACGTGATCCTTCGTCTGAGCGATACCGCCGGTCTGCGCGATACAGAGGACGCGGTCGAGAAGATCGGCGTTGACAGAGCCAGACAGCGCTTGTCACAGTGCGGTCTCTTGCTCGCTGTTTTTGACAACAGCCGGCAGCTGGACGAGGAGGACTTCGAACTGCTGGAAATGAGCAGGGAAGTGCCGACGATCGCGATCATCAACAAGACGGATTTGGACGGTCAGTTAGATACTAACAAGATAAAAGAAAAAATCAGCAATATTATATTTGTGTCAGCCGCCAAGGGAGAGGGCAGAGAGGCGATTATTCAGGCTGTCGAGCAGATAGCCGGTACGCAGCAACTCAACCCCAGCGAAGGCATCCTTTCCAACGAGCGGCAGAGAAATAATGTAAAGAACGCGCTGACCTCGGTTGAGGAAGCAAAAAACGCCCTGAGTATGGGCATGACCTACGACGCGGTAACGGTGTCTTTAGAGGACGCGATTTCCGAACTGTTGGAAATGACAGGTGAAAAGACCAGCGACGAGGTAATCGACAGGGTATTCCACAACTTCTGTGTGGGTAAGTAAAGGAATGATTTGATGACATATTACGCAGGCGATTATGACGTAGCAGTGATCGGCGCCGGTCATGCCGGGATCGAGGCAGCCCTTGCGGCGGCACGTCTCGGCTGTCACACGGCGATCTTCACCATCAATATGGATGCTGTCGGCAACTGTCCTTGCAATCCGTCCATCGGCGGCACGGCGAAGGGACATCTTGTTCGCGAGCTGGACGCGCTCGGCGGCGAAATGGGAAAGACGGCGGACGCGTGTTTTCTGCAGTCGCGTATGCTCAACCGCGGCAAAGGTCCTGCGGTACATTCCTTACGCGCTCAGATCGACCGCCGCAAATATTCCGAGACCATGAAGCATAAGGTGGAACTGCAGGAGAATCTCGAACTCCGCCAGGCGGAAATAACCGATATCCGCAAAACGGAAGAAGGCTATGAGCTGTTGACGCAGATGCTTGCCGTTTACCGCTGTAAGACGGTGATCGTTGCCACCGGCACGTATCTCGGCGGCAGGATCTTTGTCGGTGAGGTCAGCTACGAAGGCGGACCCGACGGCATGTTCCCGGCAACCAGACTGGGAGCCGGCTTAAAAAATCTCGGACTGCCCTTGCGCCGATTCAAGACCGGTACGCCGGCAAGAGTGCTCAGACGTTCCATCGACTTTTCCGAATTGGAGGTTCAGAAGGGCGACGAACCGCCGCAGCCGTTTTCTTATGAGACAGAAAGCCTCGGCGAAAACAAGGTCGATTGCCACATCAGCTGGACGAATGACGCGACCAAACAGGTGATATTGGAAAACATCCACCGTTCACCCTTATACGCCGGCAAAATCGAAGGCGTGGGACCGCGTTATTGTCCGAGTTTTGAGGACAAGATCATGCGTTTCAAGGACAAGCAGCGACACCAGCTCTTTATCGAGCCCTGCGGCGAGAATACCGAGGAAATGTATCTGCAGGGCATGAGCAGTTCGCTGCCGGAAGAAGTACAGCTGAAATTTTATCATACCATCAAGGGCTTGGAGCATTGTGTGATGATGCGCCCGGCTTACGCGATCGAATACGACTGCGTTGACCCGACGGCGATGCTGGCAACTTTGGAATTCAAGGACTTTCCCGGACTCTACGGCGCCGGACAGTTCAACGGCAGCTCCGGCTATGAGGAAGCCGCCGTGCAAGGTTTTGTCGCCGGTGTGAATGCCGCTAAAAAGGTGCAGGGGAAAGAGCCGTTCATCTTGTCACGCTCCAATTCTTACATCGGAACCCTGATCGACGATCTGGTGACAAAGGGAGCCAACGAACCTTACCGCATGATGACGTCGAGAAGTGAGTACCGACTGGTGCTCCGTCAGGACAACGCCGACGAGCGACTTACGCCGATCGGTTATGAGATCGGACTCATCAGCGAAGAACGCTATCAAAAATTTCTCCAAAAGCAGGAGCAGAAAAAGCAGGAGATCAAGCGCCTGAAAAACACGGTCATTTCTCCTACGGAGGAGGTCAACCGCATACTTGTTTCACGTGAAACATCGCAGATCACCACCGGTGTGAGATTGATAGAATTGATGAAGCGACCGCAGCTTGACTACGCCTGCTTAGCGCCTGTCGATACCGGACGACCTCAGCTTGAACCAAATCTGATGGAGCAGGTCGAGATCGAAATCAAATACGAGGGCTATATCCAAAAGCAGCGCAAGCAGGTAGAGCAGATGAAAAAACTCGAGCATAAGCTGCTGCCGCCTGATCTGGATTACAAAACCATCCGCGGCTTACGTCTGGAAGCCCAGGAAAAGCTGAACAAAATCAAGCCGCTCAATATCGGACAGGCATCGCGTATCTCCGGCGTGTCTCCGGCGGATATCAGCGTGCTGTTGATTTGGATGGCAACGAATAAGGAAAACAGTCATGACCATGCGTGAATATTTTCTGGAAGCAACCAAAGATTTCAAAATACAACTGAATGAAGAACAGCTCGCGCAGTTAGAACGCTACTACGCATTGCTGACAGAGTGGAATGAGAAGATCAATCTGACAGCCATCACTGACCCGCAGGGAGTAGCGGTCAAGCACTTTGCGGACAGTCTGACGGTTTTCAACTATATCGACATACCGCAAAACGCTTCGGTGATCGACGTCGGCACCGGCGCAGGCTTTCCGGGTATGGTGCTCAAAATCGCGCGACCGGATATCCGGCTGACCTTGCTCGACAGCCTGCAGAAACGCCTGAACTTTCTCAACATCGTGCTTGATGAACTCAACTTAGAAGCAGAGCTCATTCATAGCAGGGCAGAGGAAGGCGGTCAGAATCTTGATCTCCGCGAAAACTACGATTTTGCTGTTTCAAGAGCCGTCGCGCAGTTGAACACACTTGCGGAATTCTGCTTGCCCTATGTCAGACTCTCCGGCAACTTTATCGCCTTCAAAGGGAATCTCGACGACGAACTCGACAGCGCAAAAAACGCGATCGGCATTCTCGGCGGCAAGGTCAAACAGACCTACGCCTTTGAATTGCCCATGGACGGCGGCAGCAGAAATCTGATCCAAATCGAAAAGATCAGACCAACGCCGGACAGATATCCCAGAGCCTTTGGAAAAATCAAATCCAAGCCGCTTTGAAAAATCGACAGATAGTCCGAAAATAAAATTTTATAATCGCTCCAGTTGCGACAAAAACCGCACATCCGTTGTGATATGATAATAGCACAGGGAAACCTGATGCTGACAGACGGGTGATGCGGTTTTGAATTTTCTGGTTAAAAGTGAGAACACCATCTCTGAAATCCCGGTCGTCAAGATCCGTCCCAACAAGGCGCAGCCGCGAAAACAATTCAACGAGGACGAGCTTTCGGCGTTGTCCCGCTCGATTGAAGAAAACGGCATTTTGCAGCCGCTGACAGTCCGCAAGGTCAGCCAGACAGAATTTGAGCTGGTCGCCGGTGAAAGGCGTTTAAGGGCGGCAGTGCTTGCCGGAATCCGCAAGGTCCCGTGTATCATTGTCCGCTGCAGTGAACGCGAATCCGCCGTATATGCTCTTCTTGAAAATCTCCAACGAGCCGACCTCGGCGTGTTCGAGGAGGCTCGGGGGATTTCAAAGCTGATCCGGCGCTACGGACTGACGCAGGAACAGGCTGCCATGAAACTCGGCAAAACCCAATCCACCATCGCCAACAAGCTGAGACTGCTTCGGCTGACTGACGAAGAACAGGAGTGGATCGAATCCGCCGGACTGACAGAGCGCCATGCGAGGGCGCTGCTCAAAATCAGCAGCGAACCGCAGCGACGGGAACTGCTGTCAAAGGTGATCTCCGACAACCTGAACGTCAAACAGACAGAACAGCTAGTCAGCGTCATGCTCCAATCAAGCCCCAAGCAGAAGCAATTTCGGGGTAACAGTAAAGCGGTGATAAAAGACCTAAGAATTTTTCTCAACACCATCAACAAGGCGATCGACACCATGCGGAAGTCCGGCATTCATACGGAATCCTTCAAAACCGACACAACAGATTTTATCGAATACACCATCAGGATCCCGAAGTCGGCTGTGTGTCCGCCTGATCAGTCCGCATAAATATGTCAACAACACGCAGGCGATAAACCCCATGAGTCGACATTACATACACCCAAATCCTCTTCTCTCTGATTTCTCAGTCGTCTGCGTGTTTTGATTTGCTTTCCACTGGGTACCATGTACCCGTTCCACTCATACCCATTTCCTTATCTAACCCCTTGCGAGCAGGCATGTACTTCGGTACATGTCTGTTTGCGTTTTAAATGTTTCACGTGAAACATTTGAAATTATTTCAAAAATACCCTTCAAAAACACACGCAACTATGGTATAATAGAACACGTTATGAAAAATAATTTGAATAAGGAAGTGGACTGTCCCTTTGGCTAAGATTATCGCGATAGCAAATCAAAAGGGAGGCGTCGGCAAAACCACCACAGCGGTCAACCTCGCGGCATGTCTGGGAGCGCTGGGAAAGAAGGTTTTGCTCGTTGACGCGGACCCTCAGGGCAACGCCACCAGCGGTGTGGCGATCGACAAGAGCAAGGTAAAACTCTCAACCTACAATATTCTGGTGGACGGCACCAAAGCGGAGGAATGCGTGCTCACCACGCCGTATCAGAATCTCCATCTCCTGCCGTCTAGCATCAACCTTGCCGCGGCGGAATTGGAGATCATCGAAAAACCGCGCCGTGAATCGCTCTTGAAAAATTCGCTGCTGCCCATCAAGCAGTATTACGACTACATCATCATCGACTGTCCGCCGTCGCTCGGACTCATCACCGCCAACGCGCTGACCGTTGCGGACAGCTTTTTGGTGCCAATCCAGTGCGAATACTACGCGCTCGAAGGTTTGTCACAGCTGATGAGCACCGTTAGAAGGATCAAGCGCCAGTACAATTACACGATCGAGTTGGAGGGCGTACTGCTCACCATGTACGACGGCAGACTCAATTTGACGCAGCAGGTCGTCGAGGAAGTCAAAAAATTCTTCCCCGGCAAGGTGTTCGGCACCGTGATCAACCGCGGCGTGCGCCTTTCGGAAGCGCCGAGCTTCGGTATGCCGGTGATCTACTACGACAAGAGCTGTAAGGGCAGCTTCGCCTATACCGAACTGGCAAAGGAAATCATTGCAAAGGAGAGAAGCTGATGGCAAAAAAACTCGGCGGCTTGGGCAAAGGTCTGAACGCCATCTTCATAGAAAACGACAGCGAAAAGAACGACGGCGCCGTTACGCTGAAAATCTCGGAGATCGAGCCGAACCGTTCCCAGCCGCGTAAGGAGTTTGACGAACAGGCGCTCAGCGAACTTGCCGAGAGCATCTCGGCTCACGGCTTATTGCAGCCGCTGCTTGTCAGACCGCTGCCCTTGGGCGGCTATGAGATCGTCGCCGGAGAACGCCGTTACCGTGCCTGCCGGATGGCAGGACTGACGGAGGTGCCGGTCATTATCCGCGAGCTGACGGAGTCCGAGACCATGGAGCTCGCGCTGATCGAAAACCTGCAGCGTGAGGACTTGACGCCGCTGGAAGAAGCGGAAGGCTACGCGGTGCTGCTCAACGAGCACCATTTCACGCAGGAAGAGATCGCGCAGAGCATGGGTAAATCCCGGCCGGCGATCGCCAACGCGTTAAGACTATTGAAGCTGCCCGAAAGCGTGCGCGAACTGCTCAGAGAAGGCAGCATTTCCGCCGGACACGCCAGAGCGCTGCTGACGCTCGACAGCGAGGAAGCGATGCTGACAGTTGCGGAGGAGATCATCAAAAAAGACCTCTCCGTCCGTCAGACAGAAGCCCTGTGCAAGAAGCCGGTCAAGGTCAAGACCGAGGAAAAGCCGGAGAAGCAGCCGTCGTTTTATAAGATGGTGGAACTCGCGCTCAACGAGAGCTTAGGCAGAAAGATCACCGTCACCAAAAACAAGAACAAAGAGGGCGGCGTTCTGCAGATCGAATTCTATTCCGACGAGGAACTGAAAGAGTTATCAAATCTTTTACATAAGGAGCAAAACAATGATTGATATTAAGTTTTTACGTGAAAACCCCGAAGCGGTCAGAGAAAATATCCGCAAGAAATTTCAGGACAGCAAGCTGCCGTTAGTTGATGAAGTCATCGAACTGGACGCGCAGAGCAGAGCGGTCAAGCAGCAGGCTGACGACCTGAGAGCCAACCGCAACAAGATCTCCAAGCAGATCGGTCAGCTGATGGCGCAGGGCAAGAAGGAAGAAGCCATGGCGATCCGCGAAGAAGTCACCAGACAGGCGGAACAGCTTGCCGAGCTGGAAGCGCAGGAAACGGAACTCAGCGAAAAGGTCACCAAGATCATGATGGTCATTCCGCAGATCATCGACCCGTCCGTACCGATCGGCAAGGACGACAGCGAGAACGTCGAGATCGAGCGCTTCGGCGAGCCGGTCGTGCCGGACTTTGAAGTGCCCTATCACACCGA
>CAMKSB010000028.1 GCA_946415335.1 uncultured Clostridia bacterium | reverse complement strand
AGAGCGATGACCGAGAACGCGCCGATGCTGATCCTCGACGAAGCGACCAGTAACGTCGATACCAGAACGGAGATCCTGATCCAGAAGGCGATGGATTCGCTGACCAGCGGCAGAACCAGCTTCGTTATTGCGCACAGACTTTCCACCATCAAGAACGCCGACCTCATCTTTGTTATGAAGGACGGTAACATCGTAGAAACCGGCACCCACGACTCCCTGATGGAGCTCGGCGGTCTCTACAGCGAGATCTACAACTCTCAGTTCAACTGATAATCGGTAGACCTTCTTCTCTGCCCGTTGTGACCAAACCGCAAGGCATGGTTACAGCGGGCTTCTTTTCATTCAAAATCCTTGACAATCCGCGCATTCATGATAAAATGATGATAGACAGGGGAGAAGACTTCACCAACTAATACTATTCTCTAATAAAATCCTTTAACATCTGCCGTGTAAAATTTCGCATAACTGCGTTGTCGTCCTCGGAATCCGTCAGGATTCCTGCGTCCTCCGCCTTGTTCTGCGGAATTTTCCATCGACATCTGTTTTAAAGTCTTTTATCAAAGAATAGTATAACTATACAATCAGGAGGAATCATCATGTTCAACGCAGAAAAAGTTAAGAATGAGTGCGTTCAGTGGATACGCGATTTTTTTGAGAACAACGGCAAGGGCTGCAACGCGGTCGTCGGCATTTCCGGCGGCAAGGACAGCTCGATCGTGGCGGCGCTCTGCGTCGAAGCGCTCGGCAAGGACAGAGTGATCGGCGTGCTCATGCCAAACGGCGAGCAGGCGGATATCGACATGGCAAAGCTGCTGGTGGAACACCTCGGCATCCGCCACTTCATCGTTAACATCAAGGAAGCGTTCGACGGCATTGTGAACGCCATGCCCTTTGAGCTCAGCGAACAGAGCCGCGTCAATCTGGCTCCCAGAATTCGCATGTCCACGCTTTACGCGGTATCGCAGAGCCATAACGGCAGAGTTGCCAACACCTGCAATCTCTCCGAGGACTGGGTAGGCTATTCCACGCGTTACGGCGATTCCGTCGGCGATTTCAGTCCCTGTTCCATGCTGACCGTCGACGAGATGAAGCAGATCGGCAGACTGATCGGACTCCCTTCCGTTCTGGTGGATAAGGTACCCTCCGACGGATTGTGCGGCAAGTCTGACGAGGACAACCTCGGCTTTACCTACGCGGAGCTCGACCGCTACATCCGTACCGGCGAGATCGACGATTTGGAGCACAAGGCGCTCATCGACAGAAAACACGACATGAACCTGTTCAAGCTGCAGCTCATGCCTGCCTTTGATCCCAAGCTGTGAGGCAGAGATGAAGCAGAAACCGTTTCAACTGGGAATCATCGTCGGAAGGTTCCAGACCTTCCACACCGGTCATCTGGACATGGTGAGCAAGGCGTGCGCCGTCTGTGAGAAGGTGGGCGTCTTTGTCGGTTCCTCTCAGGAATCCGGCACCCTCAAAAATCCCTTTACCTACGAAGCGCGATACAATATGCTGAAAAAGATATTCACAGACGCGGTGGAAATCTATCCGCTGCCCGATATCGGCGTCGGCAACAATGCAAGATGGGGAGAATACGTTCTGCAAAACGTCCGCGAGCGTTTCGGACAAGGCCCGGATCTGCTGGTGTCCGGCAAGGAAGAACGCCGCGTCAGCTGGTTTGACAGCGAGGAAGGCGTTGCGGTGGCGGAGCTGTACATTCCGAAAACCATCGACATGTCAGCCACCCGTATGCGCGAGTTTTTCATCGCGGACGATTTTAACGCATGGAAGCAGTATACGCCTCCCGTTCTCTGGGATGACTACGAAGCGATGAAGCAGGCGGTGCTCGCCGCCAAGGATAATCTGGAAACCGCCAGCCTTTGAAAGAAAGGAAGATAAGGAAATGGAAATCAACAGCACCACCAAACTCTCCGACATCCTGGCCGCCTATCCGTGGCTGCCGGATGAACTGGTCAAGATCGACGGCAGATTCAACATCATCAAAACGCCCATCGGCAAAATGATGATCAGAAACGCCACCGTCGCCGACGCCGTTGAAAAGACCGGGCTGGAGGAGAGCGTCCTGATCGCAGAACTGAATAAAATGATAGAAGCTCACAAGAGCTGAAGTTGAGAGGAGATGTTCACATGAAAATAGCCATGTCCAACGACCACGCCGGCACGTCCATGAAGTACGAGATAAAAGCCTATCTGGAATCACAGGGACACACCGTTGTGGATTTCGGCGCTTATGACGAGACGTCGTGCGATCTGTCCGATTTTGTCCTTCCGGCTGCGTTAGCGGTCGCGAAAGGGGAATGCGACAGGGGCATTTTCGTCGACGGCGTCGGTTACGGCAGCGCCATGATCGCCAACAAGGTCAGCGGCATTTACGCCTGCGTCTGTCAGGATCCGTTCTGTGCGCAGCTGGCACGGCAGCACAATGACGCCAACGTCCTCTGTCTCGGCGCCAAAATCATCGGCGGCATGATCGCCATGGAGATCGTCAAAACCTTTATGGCGACCGAACCGCTGACCGCGGAAAAATATGTACGCCGCGTCAAAAAGGTACAGAAAATCAACGACGAGCATTGCGTTCCCGTCAAATGATCATATAAGAAGCACAGCCGCATGGGAAAAACCATGCGGCTTTTTTATGGGATGCCTGTTACGGTTCCTTGTAAATATTCATCAAAAAAATCGTGACAATCGGCGATTTTTGTGGTATGATAGAATCGTATTTTTATATGAATAACCGCCAGAAAGGATGATCTCCATGCATGATCTAATCAGTCAGATCCAAAAGAACGTCAAAGAGTTACCGGATTTCACCGTTATTGTCGACAAGGGTGAGAATAATAGTTTCACCTACAGTCAATTCGACGCGTTTGCCCGCAAGATCGCCGGCAAGCTGAGCAGAACAGGTACCCAGCGTCGCGACTTTGTCACCATCGAACTGCCGCGCAACAAGGAATATATCGCCGCCATGTACGCGGTTTGGATGGTCGGCGCAGCTTTCGCGCCGTTATCGCCGGCATATCCGGCGGAACGCCTGGCGTATATCCGCGACAACTGCGATGCAAAGGCTGTCATCAATGAAAAATTCCTGCGCGGTATCGAAGCGGAAGCGCCGCTTGATGAGCCGGTCATGCCGAATCCCGAGGATCCGTCTCTGCTGATCTATACCTCCGGCTCTACCGGAAAGCCGAAGGGCGTGCTGCACTCTCACGCCAGCATCACGGACTCGGTCAACCGCTACAATGAGTTCGCCAACGCGCCGAAGGGCTTACATGTCGCGTTAGGCGCGCCGTTCACCTTTGTCGCCTCTGTGCAGGGTGTTTTTTCACCGTTATGCGCGGCGCTGAGAGCCTACCTGATGCCCTACGAAGCCATGCGCGACCCGGTGCTGCTGGCGGATTTTATCGAGGACAACCAGATCAACCGAACCTTTATCAGCCCCAAAATGCTCAAGGTGTTCAAGCAGAAGGGCAACTGCCTGAAAACGGTCTCCACCGGCAGCGAGCGCGTTTCCAATACCTACAGCGACGAATATGAATTGTACGTCTTATACGGTCAGACAGAGTCCGCTTCGGCGGTTCTCGCCTTCAAGGTCGACAAGCCCTATGATAATACGCCGATCGGTAAGCCTCTCGGCGATGTCAGAACGCATATTCTGGACGAAAACGGCAACGAAGCCGAGGAAGGCGAGCTGTGCCTTGCCGGTATTTTTGCCGACGGTTATCTCCATCTGCCGGAGCAGACCGCCAAAACCTTCGTCGACAATCCCTTTGCCGGGCAGGACGGCTATCCCAAGCTGCTCAGGACCGGCGATATCGTCCGCAGGGCGGAGGACGGCAACATCATCTACCTCAACCGCAAGGACTGGATGGTGAAAATCAACGGTCAGCGCGTCGAGCCGGGCGAGATCGAAGCAATTATCAAGCAGACCGACGGCATTCATGACGCGGCGATCAAGGATTTCAAAAACCAGTACGGACAAGTCTATCTTGTCGCCTATTACGTAGAGAACCAACCGGTCGAGCCGGACGATCTCCGGGAAGCCATCGCGCAGAAGCTGCCGCCGTATATGATCCCGGCGTTCTTTGTCAAGCTCGACAAGCTGCCTGTCAACCAAAACGGCAAGCTCGACAGAAGCGCGTTGGTTCCGCCCGAAGCAGGCGCTTTCAAGAACGATTATATCGCCCCCGAGACCGACATGCAAAAGACGCTCTGTTCCGCGTTCGAGACGGTTCTCGGCGTAGAGAACGTCGGTGTGGATGACGATTTCTTCGCCCTCGGCGGCGATTCGATCAAGTGCGCCATGGTCTCGGAGAAATGCGGCGTTTACAAGATCACGACCGCCGACATTTTCAGCGGCAAAACGCCGCGCATGATCGAGCGCCTGCTGATTCAGAAGGCGGGCAAAAAGGAACGTGTGAAGAAGGAGAAAAAGGTCAGGGTTTATCCGCTGACGCCTTCCGAGCGCGGTATGTATTTAGAGCAGAAGCTCAACGAGAACTCGACGGTCTACAACCTCAATATCGCCGCCATCATCAAGGGCGCGGACATGGAAACCGTCAAAAATTCCCTGACGGCGGTATTCAAAGTGCACGAGGCGTTCACCTCCTATTACGGCGAGGAAAACGGACTTCCGGTGCGCATCCTGACCGACAAAACGCCTGAGATCGAGGAAAAGACGGCGGCTTCGCGCGAGGAAGTCATCGCCATCATCGACAGCTACGCCGAGCCGTTCAATCTCAACGCCGCGATCCCCGTCCGTCCGACCTTGTATGCCGTAGCGGACGGCAGCGTGATCCTCCATTTGGCGATCCACCACATCGCCTTTGACGGCGGCTCCGCCAAGACCTTTGTCAAGGAGCTGATCGACGGTCTGAACGGGGTAGAGGTGTCGGCTTCCGAGATCGACTTGTCCGATCTGTACGACGACAGCCTGAACGCGAAATATGAAAGCGGCATGGCGTTCTACCATGCGTTATTCGCGGACGGCGTTCCGGTCAATGAAATGCCCGTCAAGGGCAAGCGTCCCAAGGTGCATCCGCTTTCCGACAGAGAGATCACCTTTGATTACGATAACGAACAACTGAAATCCATCGACAACACCGCGCGCCGTTTCAGCGTGACGGAGTTTGAGCTGATCTTCTCCGCTGTTTCGATGGTGCTCGGAAAATATACCGCCTCCGAGGACGTCGTTCTCGGCATTCCGACCAATATGCGCCCGGGCGAGGCGGACAACGTGATCGGCATGTTTGTCAACACGGCGCCTGTCCGTGTAAAGCCGCAGCGCCAGGCGGAGCTCGGCGCTTATCTGCAAACCGTCAGCACAGCCGTGCGCAACGCCACCTACGGCGCGTATCTGCCGTTTGAAGATGTTGTCGGCGAGTTTGTCAAGCAGCGCGACGAGAGCCGCAATCCGATGTTTGATGTGAGCGTCAACTTCATGTGGAATCCGCCCGCCTACGACAAGGACGGTCTGAGCGTCGAGCTGTACTCACCCCTGCAAAAGATGAGCCGCGATATCGGCATCGTTATCCGCAAGGGCGCCAAGGGACTGCACTTCATGGTACAGTATTCCTCTGAACTGTTTGAGGACGCGGTGATCGAGAACTTTATCGGTCAGCTGCAATACACCCTGCAGTTGCTCGGCAATAACGTCAAAACCGTCCGCGACGCGCTGGCGCTGCCCGAAAAGCAGCAAGAGACGCTCGACCGCTTCAAGACCGAAGCGACCGAGGAGCCGAACATCACCCTGCTGCACAAGCTCTTTGAGCAGAACGCGGCTGAAAACGCGGACAAAACCGCCCTGATCGCCAAGGACGCGACGCTTACCTACCGCGAACTCAACGAGAGAGCCAATATCGTCGCCCATAACCTGATCGAAAGGGGCATCCGGACAGGCAACAGCGTGGCGCTGCTGCTGCCGAGAGAAAGCTGCTTCTTCGCGTGCCTGTTCGGCGTGAACAAGGCAGGCGCAGCGTTCATTCCCTGCGATCCGCAATATCCTGCCGACCGTATCAACCATATCATCGCCGACAGCGAGGCCTCCTTCATCATCACCACCAAGGACAAGCTGTCCGACTATCCTTCTGACAAGGCGATCGACGTGGATGATATCCTCGCCGGCGACCAAACAGAAAATCCCGATGTAGCGATGAGCGACAGCGAACTGAGCTACATGATCTATACCTCCGGCTCGACCGGAAAGCCCAAGGGTGTCATGCTGCGCCATAAGGGCATCTGCAATTACCTCAAGCCGCATCCTGCCAACTCGCACATGTACTATCTCAAAAACAACGTGACGACCTACCTTTCCGTCACCACCATCTCCTTTGATATGTCCTTCAAGGAGCATACGGCGGCATTCTGCAACGGCAAAACGCTGGTATTCGCCGCCGAGGACGAAATGAACGATCCGAGAGCGCTCGCGGAGCTGATGGACAAGTACAGCGTCGACTGCATCAACGCCACGCCGTCTCGTCTGCAACAGTACATGGATTACGAGCCTTTCAGACATGCGCTCGCCAAGTGCCATCTGGTCATGTCCGGCGGCGAAGGCTATCCGATCGCGCTCAGAGACGATATCCGCAAGTGCTCGCATGATATCCGCATCGTCAACACCTACGGCCCGACGGAGATCACCGTTTCCTGCAACGCGGCAGACCTGACGGAAGCGCCTTATGTCACCGTCGGCAGACCGCTGCTCAATTATCACGAGATCATTGTCGATAAATTCGGCGATCCTGCGCCCTACGGGGTGATCGGCGAGCTGTACATCGGCGGTATCGGCGTGGCAAAGGGCTACAAGAACCTGCCCGATAAAACCGCCGCGGCGTTTGTGGAATACGACAACGCGCGCATGTACCGCTCCGGTGACTACGCCAAATGGGATAAAGACGGCAACGTGCACATTCTCGGCAGACTGGACAATCAGGTCAAACTGAGAGGTCTGCGCATCGAATTGGGCGAGATCGAAGGTTTGATCGCCGCGCAGCCGCATATCAAAAAGGTCGCGGTCATCATCCGCAAGCTCAACGGACAGGACAACCTCTGCGCTTACTTTACTGCGGACGAGGAGATCGATATCGACGCCCTGCGCGACGAGTTGAAAAAGCACCTGACGCACTACATGGTGCCGACCGCTTATCTCCAGCTCAACGAAATGCCGATGACCGCCAACGGCAAGACCGACATCAAGCTCCTTCCCGATCCGGTACCGGTCAGTTTGGGCGAGTATGTCGCGCCGGCAAACGCTACGGAGGAGTTCTTCTGCGAATCCTTCAAGAAGGCGTTGAAATTAGACCGTGTCGGCGCGACGGACGACTTCTTTGAAATCGGCGGTACTTCGCTGGTCGTTACCTCGGTCGTGCTCGACGCCTCCGAAAACGGCTTTGAGATCACCTACGGCGACGTGTTCAAATACACCACGCCGCGTGCGCTTGCCGAACTGTTTAAGGACGGCGAGGTCAACGACACCAACAAGCTGTTCGACTTTGATGATTACGACTATACCAAAATCAATGAACTGCTTTCGAAGAATACCGTCGAGGCGTTCAAGTCCGAGCCGCTGCGCGATCTCGGCAACGTGCTGATCACCGGCGCGACGGGCTATATGGGCGCGCACCTGCTGGCGGAATTCCTCAAGAGTGAGACAGGCAAGGCGTACTGCATGATCCGCAAGGGCAAATTTGACACCGCGCGCGAGCGCCTTGAAAATATCATGTTCTACTACTTCGGTACGGACTACGAGGAAGAATTTGCCGATCGCGTTGAGGTTTTGAACGGCGACGTGACGGATTACAAATATTTCGAGCCGTTCGAAACGCTGCCGGTCAACACGGTATTCAACTGCGCGGCGAACGTCAAGCATTTCTCGAACGGTACCGATATCGAGGACATCAACGTCGGCGGCGCTGTCAACTGCATCAGCCTGTGCAAAAAGATCGGCGCGAGACTGATCCACTTCTCCACGGTTTCCGTATCGGGTACCACGGACGATATGACGAAACTCAGCCGCAGAGACCTTGACGAGCAGTCTCTCTATTTCGGACAGACGCTCGATAACAAATATACCTCCTCCAAGTTGATGGGCGAGAGAGAGGTGCTCGAAGCGGCGGCTGACGGTTTGGACGCAAAGGTCATCCGCGTCGGCACACTGGCGGCGCGTGAGTCGGACGGTGAGTTCCAGATCAACTTCCTCACCAACAACTTCATGGGCAGACTGCGTTCCTACAGCCTGTTGGGCTGCTTCCCTTACGCCATGATCGAGAATCAGGTCTGCATGGGACCGATCGACCGTTCCTGCGAAGCCTTCGTCAAGCTCGCCAAAACGCCGCAGGCTTGCTGCGTATTCAATGCGGTCAACAACCACACGCTTCCGCTGGGCGATATTATCCGCCAGATGAACGAGAACGGCAACCACATCGAGTTTGTCGAATACGACGTCTTTGCTACCGCGCTCAACGAAGCGCAGAAGGATCCCGACAAGGCGGCGATCCTCTCCAGCATGACCGCCTACATGAACACCGCTCACGGCAAAAAGATCGTCGCGCTGCCCTGCAGCTCCCATTACACCACGCAGGTCTTGGCGCGCATGGGCTTCTTCTGGAACGCGAGCAACGAGCGCTACGTCAACGATTTCATCAACGTGCTGCGCGGATTCCTGTTCTTCCGCAGGGATAACCTGAAACGCTGAGAAGGGAAGAGACAATGAAACGAAACGGAACGCTTCTGAATAAAAAATACCGCAGCCTCTTGGTTGCGACCTTGGCGATGACGGCTTCGACCTATCTTTCCAGTATTTTGGACGGCATCATGGTCGGTCAGATTTTGGGAACGGTGCAGTTGTACGCCATCAACCTGACGACATCCATCGTCTTCTTGCGCAGTATTCCGATCGCGATGTTCACCTTCGGCGGCAACACGCTGTCCGTCATCCACAAGAGCAAACGCGACCAGCAGTCCGCCGACGCGGTCTTTACGCTCTCTTTCTGGGGAGGGGTGCTCTCAACGGTGCTGCTCTCCGTCATCGGTATCGCCACCATGGTACCGACCGCCCAGCTGCTCGCGCAGGGCAAGCAGGAGCTTGTCGGCATGGTCGTCGACTATCTGCTGCCGCTGTGGGTGCTCACGCCATTGGTCGCGGTCGTCAACCAGACAGCCGCCTACGCGCGGACAGACAGCCTGCGCAAGCTGGCTACGGCGCTGCCGATCGTCGCCAACATTATCAACCTGATCTGCGACTATATCTACATGGCGATTTTCGGCTGGGGCGTCGCAGGCGCCGGTTGGGCGACTGTCACCGGCTATGTCGTCGGCGTTTTCCTGACGCTGCTCTACTTCAAATCCAAGCAGCGCACCGTCCACTTTACCAAAGCGGCGCTCAAACAGCTGAAATCGCTCGGCAAGATATTCAGCGTCGGGCTTCCTTCCGCGCTGATCTATGTGTGCAACTTCCTGCGCCTGTTCTTCACCAACGCGATCATCCTGTCCTTTACCGGCGTTATGGGCGGCAAGATCGCCTCGGTATCCTTCTCGCTCAACAGTCTGGCGTTTATTCTGGTCGAGGGCGCGTCGATGACGCTGCTGCCGATCCTCGGCGCCCTGTACGGCGAAAAGGATTCCAACGGTCAGCGGCTTACCCTGCGCTACGGCATGATCGTCACCGTGGGGCTCTCGGTTCTGGTGCTGATCGTCTCGGAGCTGTTCCCCGTTCAGCTCGCGTCGCTCTATGGCTTGACGGAGCCTTCGATCACCTCCGTATTCGCGGTCACCTTCCGTATTTTCTCCATCAACATTCCGATACTGGCGGTCATTTATGTCATGAGGACGTTCTTTCAGGCGACCAAGCAGCGCGGTCTTGCCAACCTGCTTGTCATGCTCGACGGCGTGCTGACGATCGTGCCGCTGATGTATTGGTTCGCACATTATGATATCTACTGGCTCTGGTTTTCCTTCCCGGTCTCCAAGGCGGTAACGGTTATTATCACCCTGATCGCCATGCTTATCAGTAAAAAGGTGCAGCACAAGAACAATATCCTCGGTATTGAGGAACAGGAAGGCATCGTGTACGATTTCTCCATCAAAAACGAAGTCAGTGAAGCGATCCATGCCTCTGAGGAAGCGATGGCGTTTTGCGAGCAGAACCAAGTACCCGAAAACACCGTCAACGCCGTCGGCGTGACCGTCGAGGAATTGTGCCACAACATCGCCGTCTACGCCGCAGAAAACGGCAACAACGCGGTAGACGTCTGCGTGCGTGTGTTCCCCGACAAGGTGAACGTCCGCCTGCGCGACAACGGCGCGGAGTTTGACCCGACCGATTACATCGACAACAGCGGCAAGCGCATCACCGGACTGGAGCTGGTGAGAATGCTCAGCTCCACGATCAACTATAACCGCGTATTGGGCTTCAATGTCACCAACGTCGCCATCAATTACAACTAAGGCTAATCGAGGTGGTGAACACCATTTTTAAGTACAAAAAAACATCGGAGCAGTCGGAATATGTGAAACAACTGTTTCGGTCTGCCGAACAACGCATCAATTTTGTGTACATGATCATTATGATCGCGTTTGGTGCGTCGATACTGGTCTATATAATCAACAACCAGTGGGACGACACGCGATTCTTTTACGGCGGATTAGCGGGAGGCTTCTTGCTGGTCGGTATCATCATCAATATCATTTTCCGCAAACAGGCATATCCGTGGATAAAAAATCTCAATAATGTCGTCATGATCATCACGATAGCGGTTCTGTGCGGATATTCCGACGATGTCGCGCCGCTTCTGTTACTGATACCCTTCATCAACAGCTTTTACTTCCGCCCGGTTTTTACTTTGGTGACAGGTCTGGTGTGCTTGCTGATGATGTATATCACGATCATGAGCGTCATGCTGCCCTATTATAACGCTGAAGGTAATTTTGAGTTCAATCCCATCCTTGCCATTACTTCTGCTTTTGACTTTACGAATGAAATCCAACGAATGGTCATCGGCGGAAAGAGCTTTTTGATAGTCGCCGGTGTGGCATTGGTGATCATGTCCGTTTATCTATCCTTCAGCAGCAGACGATTCACCATCCGCCAGGGCGAGCTGATGCAGAAAAACCTCACGACCGAAACCGAGCTGAAAGTGGCAAAGGATATCCAGGAGGGTATCTTATCCGCCGATTTTCCCGACAATGATTCCTATGCGGTCTATGCGAACATGACGGCGGCGACGGAGGTCGGCGGCGATTTCTACGATTACTTTCCGATCGACGAGACACATCTGGCTGTCGTGATCGGCGACGTGTCCGGTCACGGTATGGCGGCGGCGATGTTCATGACGCTGTCCAAAACGCTGATCCAGGTCTACGCGCGCATGAATAACGCCACCGACAAGACCTTCGAGCTGACGAACCGCTATCTGCAGCGTTCCAATCCCGCCAAGTTTTTTGTGACCAGCTGGATCGGCATTCTCGATCTGACGACAGGCACGCTGTCCTATACCAATGCCGGTCACAATTTTCCGGTGCTCATACGCAACGGCTGCGAGCCGGAATTTCTGAGCGACAAGCCGAATTTTGTCCTCGGAAGAAGACGACTGGTGCGTTACCGCGAAAAGCGCACAAAGCTCAAGCCGGGCGACAAGCTCGTGCTCTACACCGACGGCGTGACCGAAGCGCAGGATGCCGCCGAGGAATTTTTCGGAGACGACCGGCTTCTTGCTGTCATCGCGCGGGAAAAGGAGCACGATCAGCAGGAGATCGTCACGTCCATCCGGCAGGCGGTGAACGACTTTGAGAACGGAAGAGACCATTACGACGACGCGACGATCCTCGCACTTTCCTTCAAGGATTACCTGCAGGTCGAGCCTGCGGAGAGCAAGCAGTTCTATCTGACGACCGAGACCTTTGACAGCGTGACGCAGTACGTCACGGAAAAATGCGCCGAAGCCGGATGCGACGCCGAAACGGTCGGCAAGCTGGAGATCGCCACGTCGGAGATCCTCGCCAATATCGAATCCTACGCTTACGAAAACGGCGGCGAGCTCGAGCTCCTCACCAAAAGCCGCGACCGCAGAATGACGATCGTATTCAAGGACAGAGGCAAGCCGTTCAATCCGCTGCTGGTACAGGAGCCGGACGTTAACATGCCGCTGACAAAGCGGAAGCCCGGCGGTCTGGGCGTGTTCATCGTGAAAAAGCTGGTGAGCGAAACCGCTTATTCCTACGAAAACGGACAGAATATCCTGGCGATCGAAATGGACTACTAGGAGGGAATATGAAAAACACGAGAATCATCTTAGCGGGCGATATGCTTCCCATGCCCTGCAACTACGAGCTGTTCTCAGCAGGCGATACACAGGCGCTTTTTGGCGACAAGCTGTGCGCGCTGTTCGCTTCTGCTGATTATCGCGTATGCAATTTTGAAGGCTGCTTTACCGACAGCGAACAACCGATAGAAAAAATCGGGCCGAGTATCAAGGCGCCGGTCAATACGTTCAAGGCGATCAAAAACCTCGGGATCGATTATGCCACGCTGGGCAATACTCATTCCATGGACTACGGCAGGCAAGGCTATCTCGACACCTGCCGGACGCTCGAAGAAAACGGCGTCGGCTATTTCGGCTGGGGAGAAAACGCCGCTTCTGTCAAAAACTATGTAGAAATAGAGGACGGCGGCAGAAAAATCATCCTGTACAACACGACCGAACGCTTTGAGAACGCGCCGCGTGAAAATTATCCCGGCGTGAATCTCTACGACGAGTACCGGGTATGTCAAGAAATCAAAGAATTGAAGGAGCGCTGCGATTTCCTGATCGTGCTGTATCACGGCGGCATCGAGGGCACGCACTACAACAGCGAGATCATGCGCCGCCGGTTTCACCGTATGGCGGATAACGGCGCCGATGTGGTGATTTCACAGCACACGCACGCCATAGGGGAAGAGGAACACTACCAAAATGCCTATCTTCTCTACGGTCAGGGCAATTTCTGCTTCCATTTCCGTCCCGACGTTACGCCCCTTCTGGCGGAGGGCTTGGTGCTGGAGTTGGAGATCAGCGATACCGGCTTTACCGCCGGACCGCACCGTATCCTGCGCACGGAAAAGGGCTGCGTCTATGACGAAAATCAGGATCTAGCTGCTTTCTATGAGCGCAGCAAAGCGCATGAAGCGCTGCTTAACGGCGACAAAGAGGTGCTCGTCGCGTTTGAAGAAGGCTTCGGCAGGGATTGCGACAACTGGGCAACCGTCTTTTTCTCGCTGTTGCGCGGCGTCAATCCGGCTGACGCGGAAAAGCGCAAGACGCTCAGCGCGGCGGAAATGAAAGAATACTTAAAGAGTTCCTATACCCGGCAGCAGCTCTTAGGCATACAGATGTTCATGCGCAACGAGGAATTCAATGAAGTCGGCAACCAAATCCTCAGCGATATGCTGAGAGAATCAGATACAAAGGAGAATACACAATGACAATCAAGGTTTATGAGGAAAACGGAACGAAGGTCATCGCGCCCGAGGGAAAAATCGACCATATAACCGTCAAGGAATTTGATAGCCAAATCACCGACCTATGTGAAAAGAATGAAACGCTCACGCTGGATATGGCAGGCGTTGAATATGTCAGTTCGGCGGCGTTAAGGGCGATTTTAAACGCGAACGACTTGCTCGAAGGCAAGGGCGGACTGGTGCTGAAAAACGTGAACAAAAAGGTCATGGAGATTTTCAATATCACCGGCTTTGCAGACTATCTTGATATCCGATAAAGGAATATGAAAAACCGCGGCGACCGTCAAAGGCGCCGCGGTTTTTTGTGTCTAACGCAAATGATATATCGGCTGTTTAGATGGGATTTTTACCGCTGAGGTAAATGTATTTTGTCGATTTGATGTATAATTATGGCTCATCCCTAGAACCAGTGGGTAAAAACTGAATAAAAAGAAAAGTCA
>CAMKSB010000027.1 GCA_946415335.1 uncultured Clostridia bacterium | reverse complement strand
TATTCACCTTCGATTTTTTCCTTCTCGGTGCGGATGGTCTCCATCAGATCCTTGATCTCCGCTTCGTGAGGGGTTTTGCCGGCTAAGCCGTTTTCCATTACCTGCTTGACTACTTCATCAATATGTGCCATTTTTCAATCCTCCTGAGTATTATTGACTTGTTGTCATCAATCTTCATTATATATCAATCTGTCTTAATTGTCAATGAGTTGTCCGATGTTTCTTGTTCATTATTACCCGGTTCCGGTACAGTCGGAGGATTATCTCCGTATTTTTCAAGAATACGCTGTTTTTCCTCCTCCATGATCTCGCCAAAGCCCTTTTCGTCGAGTTCGTAGGTCTCGTCCGCGACGGCGGAATCGTCGGCGAAGGCGTCGAAGATCTGCTGCTTCTGTTCAAGCAGCTTCATGATTTTTTCATCAGCGGTATTCTCGCAGAGCAGACGGTAGACCAGCACGCTGCGCGACTGTCCCATGCGGTAGGCGCGCGAGATCGCCTGATTTTCGACAGACGGCTTGAACTGCGGTTCACAGAGCACCACCACGCTGGCGGACTGGATATTCAGTCCGGTGCCGCCTGACTGGATCTGTGCGGCGAGCACGGTGCCGGCAGGGGCTTTGTCGAATTCGTCGATCATCTCCTGGCGGCGCTGCGGCGGTATGGAGCCGTTGATCGGTCCGATACACTTGCCCGAAAACATGGAGCAGACCTTGCCGATGGTGTCGAGGAAGAAGGAAAAGACGATGATCTTGCGTTCCTCCTGTTCCGCTTCCGTGACGATCTCCTTCAGGCGGCTCGCCTTGACGGAATCGTCGGGGTTGGGCATTTCCCATGACACGCGGCGCACCTGCGCGTAGTTGCCGCTGAGAACCGCGTTTTCATAGGCGCGTTCCTCCGCGGAGGACATGCGGCACCATTCCTCGCTCTGCACCAGTTCCGGCAGTTCCTTGAGCACGTCGGCGCGCTTGCGGCGGTAGTAAACCGGCGCGACGGTCTCACGGAATTGCGGCGCTGACGACATAAACGCCATGCCCTGCAGTTCGTTGGCAAGATTCAGGCGCAGCACCTTGACCAGCTCGAGCATTTCGTCGACTTTGTTTTCAAGCGCCGTACCGGTCATAAAGAGCAGGCGCTCGGCGTGTTCGCTGATGGCGCGGACGCTCTTGGTGCGGTTGGCTTCGGGATTCTTGATATAATGCGCTTCGTCCACGGTGAGCATACCGAAGCGGAAGCCGTCCTCCATTTCAAGATGGGCGGTGGTCTCAAAGGTCGTCACCGCCACGCCGCCTTTTTCCTTCCAGCTTTCGAACGACGGCGCTCTGTCCGCGCCGTGGATCTTGGTAACGGAAAGGTCGCTGTGCTTTTCGATCTCGCGGCACCAGTTGGAGATCACGCTCGCCGGACAGACGACCATGAAATGCGTCTGCCCCTCGTTGCGCAGCGAGACCATGGACGCGATCGCCTGCACGGTCTTGCCGAGTCCCATTTCATCGCCCAGGAGGACGCGCTTCTGGTGAAGGATATACTTCACGCCCCAAAGCTGATAGGGTCTGAGGGTACAGCGCAAGCCGTCGGTGAGCACCTCCTGCGCCGCGATCTCAAGCGCCAGCTCCTCCGGCAAGCCGTAGACGCTGTCGTCGTCTCCCAGTACGCCGGGCGCTAGTTCGTCGAGAAGATTGCTGTAGGCGATCGGGTCGCTCTGGAAGTCCGCCCACGCCGCCTGCGGCGATACGGCTGTCTGACCGCGCAGCAGCTGCTCGACATTTGCGACCGCCCCGGCGTATTCGCCCTGCACCAGTGAATGGAGATATTGATAGGACTGCGTGACCGCGCTCTTTTCGTCCGGCGTGTAGGTCAGCCAGGCAGCGCCGCTGCCGACGTCGCCGAGCGTTTTGACGGCGGCTTCGATCTGCTTGCCGTGCTGCTCCTGCAGGGACTGCGCCTGCTTAATGGCTTCCGATTTGCGGCGGTAGTCACAGACAGCACAGACAAGCGCGGTGGAATCCGGGTTCCTGTCGTCGGCGCTCAGACGGACATGCGCGCTCTTGCGGCTGCGGTTGAGATACAGCTTCGCGATATGCTTGATCTTCTCCGCGCCCTCGGCGCTGATGCCGTTGACAGAGGTCAGTTGCTGCGGCGTTGCGCGGTAGATATCCGCCATGGTCTGATAGCCGCTGTCGCGCAAGGTCTTGACGCGGATGCCGTCCTTCTCACGGTTGAGCTCGTCGACCGGAACGCCCTCGAGGATCTTGATCGCCTCTCTCTCCTGAACCTTCGCAGCGCATGACCGGACGGCTTCGCGGCTGTTATCAATCGACTGCCGCGCGCTGCCGAGACGGTTCTGCAGCCCCTGTACCTGTTGGAGCAGGGTGTTGAAATCGCGCAGGAGCACCTCGCCGCCCGTGAACCTTTGCAGCGTTTTGCGGACGGACTCCCTGTCGGCTGTCAGCTGTTCCAGCGCCTGTTCGGCGGTGACATTGTTCAGCGCAGCCGCTTCATTGCCCAGACGTTCCACATCCTGCGGATAGGTAGTGTTGAGCAGTGATGCGAGATATTGATACGCTTCCTCGGCGCGGTTCTTCTTCTGTGAGGAAGCAAACAGCCAGCGCAGTCCGTTGCCGCCGGTCTGGGCGTCGCGGAGTTCGTTGTCGAGCCGCGGCTGCATACCGCGGAGTATCCGGTTGGCTTCCGCGGAGAGCTTGTCAAACGCGGCGTAGTTGCTCAGCCCAACTGCAAATCGCTGCATTTCACCGTTCATGGACGGACTGACGGAACGCATTTCGGAAATGACCATGTTGCCGAACGCGCCGATGGACTGCAGGCGGTTCAGCTGACGGCGCAGTTCCGGCTCGGACTGCTTGCCGCGGCTGATGACGCCGTTGAGAATGTTCAAAAGTCTGCGGTGCTCGTTGATGACGTTTTTGGTTTCGCCGGAAGAAAAGTTCCTTGCCATGGTTCTCTCTCCTGTCGTTTATTTGTTTTAATGTGCCTGCTGACCGCGTGCGATGGCTTCGCGTTCGGCGCTCAGCTCACGATATAATTCACAGGCGGTAAATTGCAGGTTGGTTTCGGTTTGCACGGCTTTCAGCGCGACGGGACATTTCTGACGGCGCAGCTGAGCGAGAAAAATATCCAGCATGCCGCTGCTGAACTCCGAAAAATACAGCATTTCTTCATCAAAGTCTGCTTCTGTCTTTGAAACGTCTTCGTCGGTAAATCCGAGAAGGAAGCCCAGCGTCCTGCCGAAATCCTCCTGCGCGATCTCGCGGTAATCCAGATACAGCTTCCGGCACAGGTTCTTGATGGCGATCGCTTTTTTCGCTTCGATATTAAACAGCAATACGGTTCCCATTCATGTCTCCTTATTCACTTTCGTCGCTCGGTACAATGCGGTAACCGAGCTTTAGTATCAGTCGGACGGTCTCCATCGCGGTGTTGCGGTCGTATTCCTTTTCAGATTCGGGAAGGTCGTCATAGGGCACCAGGCAGGGCGTCTGCTTGGTTGCGTCGTCACGGTGTTCGCCGTATATCCAGCCTTCGCGAATTCTTCCCTGCGCCCATACCTCATGAACGTTGCGGGCAAGCTTTTCACATAAGCTGCCGAGGTCTTCCGTCAGCCGGATATCGCCGGTGTCAATTGGTTTTGGTTGATACATGTATCTGTTCCTTCCTTTTCTTTATGAAGAAATTCCTTTCAGTTTTTTCTGGTTTTTTGAAATGGTATAATAGTCTGCAGGCAGACATTCGTCTCGCTGTTCGCGAAACTCTTCGGTAGTAAGATATTTCACTTTTTCGCCCAAATAACCCGAAATACTCACACGCCTTTCCAAAGGACAATCGAGCAGATAAAGCCTCTTTTTGATAACGGAGCTCATTTTTTCTTCATTGAAGTCGGATGTATACCCGACGATCAGAGTGTCGTCAACCTTGACGCTTTGGAGGGCTTTTGTATTATCCAAAGGATTGTCCGCCAAGTTCAGAAGATCATACTCATTTTCGCTCTGAAACGGCACGGTATGGAGCAAGTTGCCTTCCAGATCAAGATATCCTTCATACGGATGGTTTAACTGAAAACCATTCCCTTCCAACCGGGACAATTTATTAAAGGACAAATCCAAATAGGTCAAAGTCGGAGAAAGCTTGTCCGTATCTATCTCGGTCAGTTGATTTTCTGCCGCGTCAAGCGCAACAAGACTTTGCAGCGCTGAAAGCGAATCGATTTCTGTCAACTGATTTTTCGAGAGGTCAAGATGAGTCAATCCTGTCATTTTTGCGATGACTCCCGTATTGGTCAGCAGATTGTTTTCCAAACAAAGCACCTGAATGGTTCCTGCGGAATTGGTTAACGGCGAAACATCACTGATCGTATTGCCGGAGGCCCATAAGCTTTTCAGAATGGTCGTATTCTTCAAGCTGTCCAGCGAATTGAGCTGGTTGTTGTTTACATTGACCGATTCCAGATAAATACACGGCTCCAGCCCTTCCAGGGTATTCAGCGCATTGTCGCTGACAGAGAGGTTTTTAAGCTTTGTCATGCCGCTGACGGGCTGCAGTGTGGTCAGTCCGTTGCCATCTGCTTTGAGCGTTTCCAATTCCGTCAGGCCGGCGATACCGTCCAGTGAGTTAAGGTTCGGATTATTGCTGATATCAAGCGCGTAAATCTTCGTTTCTCCGAGATCAATGGTACGGAACGAATTCACTGTCAGACCACATCCGGAAAGCGTCAGATGATAAAGCGATTTCAGGGATAAAGGAGACAGGTCTGTCGTTGCCAGCTCGCAGTTGGTAAGCGACAGGGTTCGGAGCTTTTCAAACCCCGCTATCGCTTTGACGTCCTGCTCCGTAAGCCTGGCATCTGATAAAACCAGCTCGCCGGCGCTTTTATCGTAGCGTTCGTTCAGTATCATGACAGAATTGCTCTGATAGGCGATAAAAGAGATCAATCCGATCACCGCTGCCAGCACGAGAACGCCTGCCAGCACAGACAGAAGAACGATTTTTCCGCGGCCCTGTTTGGGTTTATCCGTATTTTCCGGCTTCGTCTCCTTTCTCCGCTTACCCGGCGGCTCTAATGGCGGCGTCGATGGCGGCATTGTCGGCTTTTTGTTCAGCTTCACGCCCACGATGTCGGCGACATCGGACAACATGCGCGCCAGCTCTCTGTCCCAGTCCTCATACGCGGGATACATCTGTACATTGGTGAGATAGAATTTGATATCGTCATTGAAGGTCATCTTTTCGGGAACAAACGGAAATACCGTCTTGCCGTCATTGATCGCGCGGTCAAGTTCACGCGTCACCCATTGGGATTTCTGTGATTTGTCGGTAAGAATCAGCACAAAACCCTTGCATTCCCGAATAGCGCGCGGGATTTCCGTGGCATAGCTGGCGCCTCCGGGGATACTTTCCGGCGCCATCCAACAGCTGATACCGTTTTGCTCCAACTCAAATCGCACCTTGTCGGCATAATGGAATTCTTCTGATTTATAACTGATAAATATTTGTGGTTTCATGTGTCAGCTTCCCCTTACTTTTATTCTTTTTTATTATAGAATAATCCTCGGCGAAAATCAAGCGTTTGCAAATCGAAAGGGGCTGCCACATCGGTCTGTGGAAGCCCCGTTGATTTTATCCCTGCGGTACGGGCAGCTGGCTTTTTTCAGCGGCGAGAAGCTGGATCAGCGTCGCGTCGGTGACGTCAACGCTGCCGTCGTTGTTGACGTCGGCGTTGATCGCTCCCTGCGGCTGCAAGGTCAGCAGCTGGGCTGCCGCCATCTGGACGTAGGTCGCGTCGGTGATGTCGACAATGCCGTCGATGTTCGCGTCGCCGGGCAGGGTTTCGATACCCATTCCGCCGGATGCAATGTAGGCGACAAAGGATTTTGACTGCGACAGGACGGCGGACTTGCCGGAAGCCTTGTAACGAAGTTCAAAATCAAAACGGTATACACCCTCCGGCGTTCCCGGGGCAGGATATGCCGAAATGGACATGGACTCGCCGGGAGCAAGGGTGGTTACGCCCTCCGGCATCGTAAATACGCCGTATTGTAACGATGTTTCACCGATTGGTACCACCATGATATCCGTCAGTGTGGAGGTTCCGGCATTTCTCAGTTCAAAGGTAGTATCGCCCAGATCCTCAAAGGTGAAATCGTTGGGCAGCTCGTAGGTTCTGGTGTTCGGGAGCATCATGAGGTAATCGTCGAGCGGTGCTGACTTTGGGAACTCAAAGCGCACCGTGGCAGTCCTTCCCTTCTGGGAGACCAGCTTGCCTTCGATGCCGTTGGAGTAGATGTTTTTCAAGCCGAAGAACGCCAAAGCATTCTCGTCGCTGTCGCTCAGTTCGATCGTCGCGGTGGCGGTGTATGCCGTATTGCCGCGAAAGGCGCCGTTTTCGAGCATGGACTGCGACCATTCCAGTTTGGTGACGACGATCTCGTAGCCCGGAGCGGTGACGTCGCAGCTTTGCGGCGCGATCTCTCCGGCTGCCGGGTTATCGAGGTCAAGCCAGACCTCGCTGCACATCTTGTCGGGATCGCCGACCGTGAAGGTATAGTAGAAGGGTTCCAGTTCATTGACGCCGTAGCCGTAGAGCAGATCCTTCGCGGTCAGCTCGCCGTTGACAAAGACATCGGGCTTGTCGCCGAAGTGGGTGTCGACGACGTCCGCCTTGATGCGCGGATTGAGTCCGATCATATAGGAATGGCCGTTCTGCAAGGTATCGTCCTCGTCGACATGGCGGCGGTTGCCCGGATCGGTCACGTCAAAGGCTTCACCCCATTCCAGCCAAACCGCGCCGGATTTCTCGGAGAAGTACTGCGGCACGTCGCCGGCGGTCACGCCGTTGGCAGGCGTGTCAAAGCGGAAGTCGAGATCGTTGAGGTAGCTGTGGTTGTTATTGCGCAACACCGGGAAGGTGTAGTTGACATGGCAGGCTTGCCGCGGATAAGCGTCGAAAAGCTCGATCTCGTCGGTCTCTACCACGCTGCCGTCGTCGAGATGGATCCGCGCCTTGATTTTGGATTCGTCCGCGTCGCCGGTCTGGACGACGTAGCTGCTCCACTCCAACACGGCTTTTTTCGTCAGCGGCAGGGTGAGGTCGTCCTTGACCTGCACGATCGCGGAGGAGGTGATGGAGCTGTTCGCCTCAAAATAGCGCGTTGCCGGGAAGTTCGCGCCGTCGACGATCCAGTGAGGATTGTTGAAGTAATTCTGCATCAGCCCGTAATAGGGGCTGTTCTCTACGGTAATGTTTTTCGCGTCGATCTTGTCGGAGAACACCGGCGCTTTAACGTAGACGTCAATGGTGCTCACCGGCACATAGACGTCGGTATAGGCGTACTTTAGGCTGCCGTCGATATCGCGGATGCCTGCCCAGACCTTGGTGGCGCCGGGATGATGGGCGGTGATGGTGCCGTCCTGCTCGACGGTGACGATATTCTCGTCATAAGAGCCCCAGGCGATGGCGTGATAGACGCTGTCCTTCGGAGAATGCTTGATGTACAGCTTGCCGACGCCGTCCTCGGAGTCGAAGTAGAACGGCTGGCTGCGCAGTTCCTTGCCGTCCAGCTGATAATAGATCGAAAGACCGGTCGGGACGTTTTCGTAGTAGACGGAAAGCGGCTCAAAGGTGACGACGCCGCTTTTGGTCGTCATGTCGCAGCCGATGCGGTAGTCGCCTGTCTTGAAGCCGGAAAGGCTGAAATCGTTGTTTGGGAAGGTCAGCTGATAGCTGTCGCCCGGAATGGGAACCTTCTCGTTGTTTTCACCGTAATAATACCAGCTGTAGCTCTGAGGCTGACCGGCGATGCGGAATTCCGCGGTCAGATGCGCCGGATTGTTGCGCGTGATCTCCCTGCGGTCAGAGGCGATATAGGCGTAGCCGCCGTCCTCGGCACTGACGATCTGGATCGTCGCGCCGGTATAGGCGCGCTGCGTCCTTGCCTTGTCGTAATAGCCGACAAAGTGGTATTTGCCGGGCTGGAGTCCGCTGACATACATATTGTTGTCGTCAAACATGTCATTGTTGCGGATGGCGAAGGGTACGGAAGAAAGGTCTTTGTTGTCCAATATCCATTCAAAGCCCTTGATGATATCCTTGTTGACGTTGGGATAGAGGTGGATATACTGGCTGTTCGCGAGCGGGATCGTCGTGAGCAGTGCCATCTCGCAGGGCTCATTGTAGGAATCGGTGGAAGTGGTCGCCCAGTCCGGCACGTAAAGACTCAGCAGCGATTCGCCGGTAAAGCGCAAGCCGTCCTCATTGACGGTAGTGACGAGCATGACAATCTTATTCATCTCGCCCGGCACCAGCGCACCCTCATAGTCGGCGAATTCCGCGTGCTGCACGCCGTTTTTGGTAACGGTCTGCACCCATTCGATACCCGGCTTGTCACAGAGGACATGGTAGGAGCCGTCGCTCTCGATCTTCGCCATGCGCACCTCGGTCTCTGCCGAACCCATTCTGGAGACGGTGAAGTTCACGTCGTAGATCGTCTTGTCGCCGTAGACATGCGTCCATGTGCTGTTGATGTAGCCGGCAACGACCTTGGGGATATCCATCTTGGGAATATAGAAAAGGTCCGCGCACTTGGCGATGGGCGATTCCACATGGAAGGAATTCTCGCCCCGGAAGTCGAGCACCTGACGGCAGAGAACGCGGTACTCGTGACCGGGCTTGAACCGGAAAGCAGAGGTGTGGTCGATCTTGTCCAAGTCAAGCCACGCCAAATCCAGATCAGGTCCGGCAACGGTGATGACGCAGTAGTCGCTGTTGAAGCCGTACTGGTTCTTTTTGCCGTCCGCGTAGGTCTCGGAAGTGTCGTAGACAACCCACTCGTAATAGTTCTGCAGCTTGTCAGTCAGCGCGCCCGGGGCGTCCTCGGGGAAATAGTCGTTGCCGCCGGTGGCGTGCAGCATACGGTTGCTGCCCTCCGACCACTCGATCATGCCGCTGGGACCGACTTTTTTGTCCTCAAATTCGATATTCAGCTCCGCGTGAGGACTCTTCGGTTCCAGATAAAGCGTGCTGCCGTCGGTGGAGCTCTCCTCATAATCGGTAACGACGTTGTCCTTGCTGTCCAGCAGCACGCCGCCGCGGTCGTAGGCTTTGGCAAAGGCGCTCTCCGGCAAGCCGAGCTCGCCGTACTGTCCCTTTATGACCACGCGGTAGGGCACATGGACATCGGCGCTGCGGTCACAGGCGCCGACGATGACGCGGTCTATTTTGCGCGGGTTGAACTCGCCGCCGTAGATGTTGACGTCGCCGCCCTTATAGTTGAAAATATTGGCGTTGGTGCCTTCGAAGAGACCGTCGTATACCGTCAGCTTGGAGCCGCTGCGCGTTTCGACAGCCGCCTCCATTTTGCCGCAGGTGAAATAGGTATCGTCGGCGTCATAGCCGTCCCAATCGAAGCTGCTCCAGCCTCTGCCATACAGCTTGCCGCCGTTGATGATGGCTTCGCCGCCGTCTCCGACGATCAGCGCGGTACCGTTGTTCTGAATGCGTCCGTTGCCGTCATAGCGGTCGCCGATGCTTTTCTTGACCTTTACCTTTTTGCCGGGGTCGTAGCTTGCGACAAACGCCGACGCGCACCAATGCTTCTGGGAACGTCCGCCGACGAGATTGCCGCCGTTGAGGATGAACTTTCCGCCGTTATCGACGCGGATGATGTTTTCCAGAGCGTCCTCACACGGAATGATCCAGTCTACCAGATCGGAGATGTGGGAATAGTTACAGAGCTGACCGTTCTGTTTTTTGGAGCTGTCGTCCACGGTCAGGGTACCCTTAACGCCGATCATGGTATTTCTGAGTCTGCCGTCAGCCATAGCGCCGCCGATCTGCTCAAACTTCTGCACCTCTTTGCCGTTGAGGTCGAGGTGGATATCACCCTTGACCTCGATGAATTTCCTGGCGAAGTCGTAGCCCTCGCCGCTGTATTTGATGCTCTTGCCCACTTGAACATACAGTTCGCCGTCGTAGGTCATTGCTTCCTTGAACTGGTCGCCGTCCTCGACGATGACCGGGTCAAGGCTGGTTCCGCTGCCCTCGCAGCCCGCGATCGGACCGCCGACGGCGTCATCGGCAACCGCCGCCGATACAGAAAGCGGCACCATGCCGGCAAGCAGCGTCAGCGTGAGCAAAACAGCGATTAACGCGCTTGTTATTTGTTTCATGATCTATTCCTCCTTTTTGGAACATGCCGGAACACGCCGGCTTTGACTTTATTATAGCACAGAAGTACCATGTAAATAGTGACAAAATGGAAATATCTGAATTTTTATACAAAAAGTGAGCAAAAAGAAGTGCTTTTTGATGGAAAGTATGGTAAGATAGGAGTGGCATGTGAAAGGCAACCAATGATCACTTGCCGCTTACCAATTGTCATTCAACCAAGAAAGGATTGATTTTGATGAAAAAAATACTCTCTCTCCTGCTGGCGCTCTCGCTGCTGCTCTGCGCGGTACCGCTGACAGCTTCGGCAGTGGAAAAGGTCTCCGAGGGTGACTTTGACGCGATCGTGCTCGACGACGGCACGGTGAGAACCTCTGATTATCACGGCAATGCCAGCTATGTAAAGCTGCCGCAGAAGATCGCCGGATACACGGTCTCCATGCTCGGCAGCGGCACCTTCTCGGACAGCTATTCGGTCGTCGGCGTAGAGCTGCCCTTCACGGTCACGACCGCCGCCGCTTTCTCTCTGAGCACCAATACGCAGACGCTGGTGGTGACCGACAATTTGAAAAACGCAAGCGGCGTCAACATGGTGCGCTATGAACGCGTCGACGGCACTTTTATCCGCGGAGGACTTTCTAACCTGACAATCTACGCCTTTGCCGGAAGCTGTGAAAACGCGGAGGCGATCTGCGAGCAAATCAAAAACGACGACTACTCGGTCGCGCTCGCCAAATTTGACTACACCGAGCCGATGAGCGACAAATTCCGTATCGTCTCCTTCACGAATTACGGCAGCAAGGTGCATTATGTCAACATTCCGACGTCGATCCACGACAGTGACGTGACGGAGCTGGGTGAAAAGCTGTTCTTTGACTACTACAACGGCTATGAGATCAATGAGGTCGTCCTGCCAGAGCGGCTGGAGATCCTGCATGACTACGCCCTTGCCGGCAATCAGCTGGAAAGCGTCAAGCTGCCGAAAACGCTGAAAACCATCGGCGAGTACGCTCTCGCCTGGAACAGTCATATGAGCACCATCGACATTCCCTTTGACGCGGAGATCAAAGAAAACGCTTTCGCCTTCATCAGTCCGCTCACCCTGCGCGGCTACTACAACACCGGCGCGGAACAGTTCTGCAAGACATACAGCGGCTATACCTTTGAGCCGCTGAGCGACTTTGAGATGGCGCACACCAACGGCGGCTTTGCCGTCACCGGCTATCGCAGCACCAACACCGCGCTGACGATCCCCGAACGCTTTTTGGATGAACCGGTCGTCGAGATCGGAGATGCCGCCTTCTTCCAAAGCGATATCCGCAGCGTGTTTATTCCCGCCAGCATCCGCCGGATCGGCTCCCTCGCCTTTGGCGCCTGCGAAAAGCTGGAAGCCCTCTATTCTTCTACGACGGAACCCAAGATGGCGCTGATCGACGTGGAGAAGATCGGCAACAACGCATTTGTATCCTGCACTTCTCTGAAAAACACGGAACTGGAACTCAACGCCGACGCTGTCGGCGAGGACGCTTTCTTCAACACGCCGCTGCAGTCGGTGACGCTCTACACGCACGGCGCTGAAATCGGCAAAGACGCCTTTGGCTATATCGACAACCACGAGGAAACCGGCTCAGCGAAAACCCCTGATTTCACCGTCAGAGGCTGGTATCAGTCCACGGCGAACGTCTACGCCTACGACAACGAAATGCGCTTTGAACCGCTCGACGACCTGGCGTATGACTACGAGGTGCTGCCGGACGATACGCTGAAGATCACCCGCTATCGTCTCTATCAGAACGACGTCATGGTGCCGGATACGCTCGACGGCAAGACCGTGTCCGTCATCGGCAGCGAAGCGTTCTTGGACAGCCGCATGAAATCCGTCGCCCTGCCGATCTGTGTGACAAAGATCGAGCCGAGCGCCTTTGAGAACTGCAAACGTCTGGAAAAGGTCACCTTTTGGAACGGCGATGAAGGCACGTCTCAGCTGCGTGAGATCGGCGACCGCGCGTTCTATCGCTGCACGGCGCTGACGCGTTTCCCGTTTATCGACACCTCGCTGGAGCGAATCGGCAACGAGGCGTTCTCCGGCTGTGAGAACTTCCGGACTTCCCTGCACTACATCGCCGCTTTGCCGCCGACCTTGGCGCATGTCGGCAGCTACGCCTTCTACAACACCAAGATCCCCTACGTCACCTTCTTCAACGAGGAGGTAGAGATTGGCGATTACGCCTTTGGCTATATCACCGATACGACGACCGGCGAGCCGATGAAGCTCAACACCTCCTATTATTACGCCGACATCACCACCGCAGTGATCGCCGGCTTCAAGGGCTCTACCGCGCAGGCTTACGCCGATGCATTTGGGCTGTCGTTCAATCAACTGACGCGCTACGGCGACGCGAATCTGGACGGAAAAGTGGACGTCACCGACGCGACACTGATCCAGATGCATATCGCCGAGCTGGTCACGCTGGAGGGTGAAGCGCTGAACAACGCCGACGTCAACGATTACGGCGGCGTGACGATCGCAGACGTTACCATCGTGCAGAATGTCATCGCCGAGGTGGTGGATTATATCACCCTGTTTGAACCGAAGGGATAAGGCTGCAGCTTGACAAAAACCGATTTTTCATTCATAATATGGATAATAGGTTTTTGGAGGGTTATGAATGATCGATTCAATCGAAGACTTGCTGTATTTTCTGCTGTTTTCGCTGCCGCTGTGTATCACGCTGGCGATCGGCGAATGGAATGTTCTGAAAAAAGCCGGCGAAAAGGGCTGGAAATCACTGATTCCGTTTTACAACCTTTTTATTTCTCATCATATCGCCGGCATGAGTCATGTTTGGTTCATTCTGGAAATCATTTTCTGGATCGTGGAGACGGTTCTGGCGATCGTTCCGGCTGTTCCGGACTGGCTGGAGATCAGCTGCGGTATCGTCATCGCGATCTTCACCATCGTATCGGAGATCATCCACCTCAACAAGCTGTGCAACTGCTTTGGCAAACCGCTCAGCTTCAAAATCGGCATGTTCCTGATCCCGGAGGTTTTCATGGTGATCCTCGGCTTTGACAAGTCGGTCTACACGGCTCCGAAGAAACATTAATACGCATAAAAAAGCGCAGCCCGCCGGACTGCGCTTTTTTGCTTGGCGTTTCATGACCGGGCAGGCAGCGTTCGACCGTTTGCCGGGACGCTCCGAAACTGTAATTTGCTATTGACAAAGGCGCTCCTTTTGACGTATACTAGTAGTTAGTTAAACGATTTACCTACGCGTCAAAAGGAGCATTTTTATGACCATCAAACAGGTTGCGGAAAAAGCCGGCGTGAGCGTGGCTTCCGTATCGAACGTCATCAACGGCAATTACCATAAGGTGTCCGCCGAAACACGCCGCAAAATAGAGCAGATCATCGAGGAAACCGGCTATACGCCCAACGCGGTCGCGCGCAGTCTGGCGACGCAGGAGAGCCGGATCATTAGCCTGGTGATCCCCTACATCGGCGAATACTTCAGCTTCAACTACAATCCCTATTACGCCGAACTGATCGCCGAGCTGGAAAAATATGTGCGCAGCCGCGACTACTGCCTGATGATCCGCTGCATCGAGCGCTGCCGCGATATCGTTCCCCTGCTGTCCTCGTGGAACGTGGACGGCGTGTTTTTTGCCGGGGCTTCCGTCGACGAGATCCGCGAAGTGCGCAAAAGCCTGAAATGCCCGGCTGTTTTTATCGACTCCTACTGCGAGGACGACGGCGTGGTCTGCGTCGGCATCGACGACTACCGCGGCGGCTATCTGTCCGCGCAGCATCTGCTCAACAAAGGGCATCGGCGTATCGCCTTCGCTGCCCCCGAATTCGGCAAAGAGGGCGTTATCTGGGAGCGCTTTTGCGGCTTTCGCGACGCCTGTCTGGAAAAGGGCGTAGAGATCGCGCAGGAGGATATTTTCAAGGTGGACACGGTGGAGAGCAACAGCATCGTCGCCGGCAACGACATCGCCCTCTCGCCGAAGAAATTCACCGCTGTCGGCGTGATGTCCGACCTGTCCGCCTGCGGCATCATCCAAGGTCTGCGCCAATGCGGCAAGAGCATTCCCGACGATATCTCGGTCATCGGTTTTGACAACCTCTCGATCTGCAGCTTCACCTATCCGAAGCTGACCACCATCTCGCAGGATATCCAGATGAAAGCGCAGAAGGCAGGCGACCTGCTGCTGAGAATGATCCGCGACAAGGAGGAACTGACCGCCTTTGAAAAGATCTCCGTCAAGCTGGCTGA